>JAGLGG010000139.1 GCA_023144145.1 Anaerolineales bacterium
AGAGGTGTTAGAGTTTCAGCTGCCATCCAATGTGCGAGTTGAAGTTGAGCGGAAGTGAGAACGGGTTGAGGGTCTACCAACATCTCTATGGGTTTTGTCTCGGCAACCGGAGATGTCTCCGATAGTGAGATCACTATCCCTTGCACGCGACGTTTTCCAAAGGAAGCGATGACGAGATGTCCGGGTTCTACACGATCTACTAATTCAGGAGATAGGTGATAGTGAAAGGTTCCTCGAACTGGGGGAAGGTTTACGGCAACCTCGACAAACATTGAGGTTATTCATCCAATTGCTCATCAGATGGCAGATCATCTTCCATTACAGCTGGAGAGATAGATATGCGATCTATCCTGAGCCCATCCATAGCAGTTACGCGTAACGTGGCTCCCTCAACGGTGAGGACATCGCCGATCTGAGCCATTCTTCCCAATTGCCCGAGAATATACCCAGCAATCGTATCGTAATTTGGGTCTGAAAGTGAAAGCCGGAAATGTTCGTTAACTTCAACGATAAGGGTAAGGCCATCGACGGAGAAGGTGCCATCGGGGAGGGGCTTGATTTCAGGTTCGTCGTCAAATGGATCACTAATCTCACCGACGATTTCTTCTAAAAGGTCTTCCAGCGTGACGACACCGGCGGTTCCTCCATACTCATCCAAAACAATTGCGATATGGTTTTTCCTTGCACGAAATCGGGCCAATAGGCCACTTAGCCTTGCGGTTTCAGGAATGAAAATCACGTCCCGCATCAAATCCTTGGCATTCTTTGCAGAGTTCTCTCCGCCATGAAGAGCTCTGACCAGGTCTTTCAAGTGCACAACTCCGATCACTTGATCTAAGCTTTGCTCGTAGACAGGAAATTTTGTAAAAGGGTGCTGTACGGCAATTTCGATTACTTTCTCTAAGCCGGAGTGGGCCTGAATGGCAATCATTTCGGTGCGAGGAACCATTACCTGACGAACGAGCATATCCCCAAATTCGAAGACCGCGTGAACCATCTCCTCTTCGGAATCCTTAACAATTCCACTTTCTGCGCTTGCCGTCGCAAGCATTTTAATTTCTTCAGGAGAGTGCACCAACTCATGTGGGCTGGCAGATTCAAATCCTAAGATTTTTAGCAGGAAGTTTCCGGTACCGTTGAGAAGCCAAATCGCCGGCTTGAAGACCAACTCTGCAAGAACGGTTGGTTGGGCGATGGCCAGCGAAGTCCGTTCGGGGCTCTGCAAGGCAATTGATTTGGGCATCAGTTCGCCAACGACTACGTGAAGGAAAGTGATGATGGCAAACGCCAAACCGGCTGACAAGCTGTGGGAGAGTCCATCTTCTATCGCAGCAGGGAAAAGATTGATGATTGGTCTGAGGAGCTTCCCGAGGGCAGGTTCACCGATCCAGCCGAGTCCCAAGCTCGCAAGTGTAATCCCCAATTGAGTTGCGGCGATGAATCTGTCGGGGTCTTCGATAGCTTTTCGTACCCATTGAGCTCTAGAGTTGCCCTGCGAAATTAATTCGGCGATACGGGTTTTTCGAACGCTCACTAGCGCGAATTCTGCAGCTACGAAAAATCCATTTGCTAACACCAGTAAGACTACAGCAAATAGGCGTAATATGTCTGACAAAACAAAAGGTTCCATAACCATCCAAGTTCTGTATTAATTAGTGTTACTAAGTTCTACTAATTTCATTGATAGCGGGGAGTTCATCGTGAGGTCGAACGTAGCAACACGGCTGCGCCATATCCTACCACGGATTGGTTATCCCCAGTGACGTCCCCAGAATGTGCATAGGCAAGGACTTTAGCCTTCTCAGCACCTAAAATGCGGGCAGCCCACAATGTCGCTGCAATGGCCCCTCGCCCACAGGCAAAACCGGCGCCTTCTTCTTCGGCGGAGATGATTCCATCAGGGTCGTAAGATTCGATCCGTTTAAGTATCGTTTGATCAAATTTCTCGGCAAGTGTGGAGGGATAGAAGTGGGAGAGATCTGAGCTTGCCACAAGCACAGAATTTTTCCCGACTAGAACTCGACCTAATGCGTTACCCACGAGTTGTGACACTCGCTGTGTTTGTTTGTGAATCATTATGGGCAGAAGCTTGAATGGCTGAGACAACACTCTTTGTAAGAATGGTATCTCGATCTCGAGTGAATGCTCTTGATCGTGTCTTATACGATGAAGTTGTAGCTCGCCCCTGAGTTCCCCTTCGAATTCTTCAACCAGCTCTTGGTTAACCGCAAGATCCCCTAAGGGTGTTGTGTAAGCTGAATGACCAGTGGTCAAAACTTCTCCGTGATAGGGGGAGTGTAATGGGGAGAGGATAGCGACAATGTCTGGCTCTAGAGAAGAAAGGCAACGGAAGCCATGTGCAGCGACTCTACCGGAATAGCGGTGGCCGGCATGGGGCACAACAATTCCAATAACCTCTCCATCGAGGGAAGGTAGCGGCACAGCAGCTAGCTGCTGGTCTATGGACAGTGTTAGCTGATCCGGATCTCCCGGATACCACGTCCCTGCAATGGGTGAAGGGCGAGTATCATTCATCTTGATGCAATTTTCCAGGGCCATTTTATTGTAGCATAGGAGTATGTTGGTTGCATTTAACTCCAATTAGGATTCGATTCGTGAATTCGATTGAATAGCCGTAGGAGCAATCCAAGCTAAGCTTCGCCTACCGCCATACGCCCAGGCGTGGGAGCCTGGGCTGCTCGATTGTCCGAGTTTTTGTCTGAACCTCGGCGAATCCCCTTGACAAAAGAACAAAAGTTCTATATTATCAAACAGAACAAGCGTTCTATTTATGGTGAGGTGGGTGTGTTGTGAGCGTGGACAGGTTTGATCGAAGAAGGTTGGTTCATCAAGCGGAGCGGATCGAGAGGGTCCTTTCTTCGCTGGCGCTGCCAGCAAAGATTCAGGGTGGTCAAATAGAAGAAGGCAGGATTCGATACCATATCGCCCCATCTGCCGGGATATTCGTTCAGAGATTGAGTCAAATTGCAAAGAGGGTCGCAGAGGAAATGGGCGTGTACAAGGTCCATGTCACTGAATCCGATGGGGGCCTTATTTTGGATTTGCCTACAGATGAGTGTGATGGAGTGCGGTTGGTGCCCTTACTTGAAAGCCTTGGGACCACACCGCCATTTACTGCGGTCTTTGGTGTTGATGCCAAGCGAAATCCATTCAGAATAGACTTCCGCCAACCAGGGAGTCGTCATCTTATCATCACCGGAGGCCCTCGGACGGGAAAGTCGGAGTTCTTACGCAGCGTCCTGCTATCGATCGCGCTATCCAGTAGGCAATCACAAGTTAATTTTTTGGGGATCGATCTGAGCGGGAATGAGTTATCCGTAGTCGAAGCATTACCTCATGCGATGGCGGAAGTTGCAACCGATAGCCAATATGGGATTGAATTGATGCAATGGCTCATCGATGAAATCGAAAGACGGGAAGTTTTTCATATTCGTTATCCAGAATTATTTTTACTGATCGATGATCTCGATGAGCTTATCGATGAGATCCCTGCTGGTCTGAAAATGTTGGTGAGGATCATCACAGAGGGAATGGAGACTGGCATTCATGTAGTTGCCGCTTCGAGAGCGTCATTCCTGCCGAAGAATGATTCTTCAATACGGATCTCAGACGTGGTCAAAGCCAAACCACTTCATGAAGTTCACCCTGGATCCGATGAGGCGAAAGGGGTAGGTCGCTTTCGTATCTACATCAATCATAATGAATACACGATCCGTGTCGCTTGGCTGCCTGCATTGGAACTTCAAGAGGTGGTTAATCTGATCCATGCAGGAAAAAATTTGAGCGACGCAGGTCTAAACAGTGGGAACATCCAATGGTGTTAGTGAAGATGCCCCGCAACTTGCTGCCCCG
>JAGLGG010000014.1 GCA_023144145.1 Anaerolineales bacterium
GGGTGGGCAACCACCCGGGTCTACCCGGCAATACTAAATGAATCTGAAAAGAATCTTCTTTGGGACTGTTGCATATACAGCATAAATGCTGTATATTTACGTAGTGACAGGACGTGAGCTGATCAAGCTATTAAGAAAGCATGGATGGCAACTCGACAGGATTTCCGGGTCACACCACATCATGAAGAAGAAAGACAAGACACTCACTGTCCCAGTTCACGGCAATAGAGATATTCCGAAAGGAACGCTCAATAGTATCTTGAAGGAGGCAGGATTGAAATGATCACTTATCCAGCTCTTTTTAAATACGACGAAGAGGAAAAAGTCTACAACGTTCGATTCCCCGATCTTCCTGGATGTTTTACATACGGAGAAACGTTTGATGAAGCCAAGGCTATGGCGAAAGAAGCATTAACCGGCTATCTCCAGTCCGTGGATGCGAGAAAGATGAGGCTGCCGGATCCGTCAAAGCTTGAAGGCGAGGAAGTGGTTTATGTTGAACCTGAAACTCCGGTAGCATTTGCAATTTGGTTACGAAAACAGAGGGAAGCTTTGGGACTGTCTCAATCTGATGTTGCTAAGAAGCTTGGAATAAAATATCAGACCTATCAAAGAATTGAGAGTCCATCAAAAACCAATCCTACGTTGAAGACGATTATGAGAGTCGAAAAAGTCTTCAATCAAAAACTGGTCAAAGTTTAGATAGGTTGGATTGCAACCGAAATCAAGGAGCTCTTTCGGTTGCAATGTTGTATAAGGGCGGGGCACCTTTGCGGAAAACCGCACATTTTTTTCTTCTCTCGGATCGCTAGATACGATCCTCTTCTCGGGGTTCTATGTCTTTCACCTTCGAGAGAGCCCGCTCAAACCTCCCTCGACTCCCTCGTTTAGCCCGTTCCTCTAGATAATCCACGGTCATAAGTGCAGATACTTTCTCAGCCAAAGCACTATTGATGAGCTGATTGATTGAGATTCCTTCTTTCTTGGCAAGCTCCCTAATCCTCTTGTGAAGAGATTCTGAGAGACGAAGACTAATACTACTCATGATAGTTCTCCTGTTTTTTCAAGCAACTGTTTTGGAGTAATAGCTTCGAGACCGAATTGTTCGATCCCGGCAAAATCCCGGAGGTTGTGTGTCACGATAAACTCCGATTCACTTTCAACAGCTACTTCCAACACCATGTCGTCCTTCGGATCCTTCAAAAACGGTCGCCAGAGATAATATATGTCTCTATGTTCAGCAACTTTACAGATGTAATCCAAGATGTCGTCGATATCTGAATACTTGAGACCCACCAGTTTGCTGACCCGTTTTGTAGCGCTCTCGTATTCGAGAACCAGAGGTACCGAGACACTCAACTGAAACAAACCCTTGCCGATTAGGCTTACTACTTTGAACGAAGCGCCCTTCCGAGATCGTAGTGCTGAGACAAGAACGTTTGTGTCAAGCACCACTCTCGGCGCCATAATGGTATTATATATAATACCACGAACTTATTCAAGAGTTTTTTCTCATTCGGATCGCAGTCGATGTCCCCCAAGGGGTCATTATGATGAAAGTCTGACTGCTTGTTGGATTATGCTTTGTAATATGTGGTGGGTGACTGTATGCTGCCCTTATACCCAGATTCCCGGGAGAAAAAGGGGAAGGGCAGCAGATGACCGTAACTCGCACTGTGGCGCTTTGCGACCACGACACGCTGGCTCGAACCGTGTGATCGCAGAGGATGCCGGCCATAGCCAAACCGAACAACGGTACTAAAGTTTTCCGCAAAGTCGGGGATCGTATCATGCCAGTACGGTTTGCCTACCGTAGGAGAAAGAATCGAATCATCGGGACGGGATATTGGCGGAAAG
>JAGLGG010000140.1 GCA_023144145.1 Anaerolineales bacterium
TATTCCGGCTTTTTCCCATAAACGGCTTGAGCTCACGAGCATCAAGTCAATCGAGTTTGGCACGGAAAGTGCCACTCTATGATTAGAAGTTTTATTAACCCATTCGGGTTTGTGATTTCTAGAATTTATCTCGGATATTGAACCATCAGAATTTGCCGGAGGACAAGATGGACGTTGGAATGCTCTGGTTTGATGCAGACCAGAAGCGTGACGTGAGCGCAAGAATCACGCGCGCATCAGATTTCTATAAATCGAAATACGGCCGAAAGCCAAACCTATGTTTTCTCCACCCCAAAACGGCAGGGGAAACCCATCCTGGGGAAGTGGATGGGTTGCGAGTTCAAACCAGCAAGATGGTACTACCAGATCATTTCTGGCTAGGAATCGAGAAAGCCGAGCACAAGGAAATCGGACAGAAACAAGCCGCATAAAGTTTGACGGTTCTAGCTTTTTTTATCAAATGCTGATTTTAGGAAGTGGCCAGGGCTTGAATATTGATTAGGATTGGATCATCGAGTCAGTTGAGTAATAAAACTTTCAAGAGCGACTTCTAGAGTGTCTTGCCCAGTTTTTGAGGCGACATCTACTTCGAGCAAGTGGAGGAGTATTCTCTCCAGATCGCCCAGGTTGAAATTCTTCGCCTGGGCGACAATCTTTTTAGAGACGAATGGGGAAACGTTGAGTACAGACTGAGGCTCCATCTTATGCTCCAATGCTTCCTTTGCTAACAGCAAAAGCCGAAATTGACGAACGATCATTGAGAAAACATATAATGGATATTCATCCGAGAGAAGCTGTCGAAGATACTTCAGTGCTTGCTTTCCATCTCTCTTGCCCACGGCGTCAACCATTGCAAATACATCGCTCTGACCGTAGAAGGGTGTTAACTTTTCAACATCAGAAACCTCAATGGGGCGATCGTAATTAACATAGGCCAGGAGTTTTGTAATTTCTTGATGCGCTAAATGGATATCTTCTGCGACAAATTCGGCCAGTAGATGGGCGGCCTGGGGGTTGATTTCTCCTTCCAATTCCAGTGTATGTTCTAAAATCCAACTTACGAATTGGGAGCCTCGAGGAATCTCGCAGCGCCGCAGGAAAGCACTGGGGTGGTTTTCAAGGAATTGGATAAGGTCGGCTGGTTTTGATGGCAAACGCCCCCGTGTTGATTTGAAATCGATGGGCTCGATGAGTACGAATGCAGTGCTACTTGGTATTGAATTCAACAAATCAAAAAACTTCTCACGCTCGCTATCGGAACTCATTAGTTTTGTTGGTTGCTCCGCAATGACAACCCTGCGCGGAGCTAAGAATGGAACGGTTGAGCAAATCTGCTCGAGCTGCGTAATACGTAGGTTGGGTGGTGAGAACCGATCAATATTCATCTCCGCATTTTCGGGTTTGCCCATTTTGTCCTTCATGCGCGCGATGAAATCCTTGAATGCAAGGTCATGATCGCCGTAGAGAAGGTAAACAGTTGGCGGAGTGTCCATTAATCGTATTGAGTAAGGATTCTGTACAGCGTATTCCCGCCGGGACCCATAGCACGAATGGATCGTACGGTCAGCGAACCAAGATTACTTTGCGTGGTTAGGTGCTGCTGGAACTTACTCCCCAGAGGTTGAGCTATCAGCAACCCGACCACCGCTCCAAGAACGGCAAGGGGCAAACGTTGAACTCGCTCATGTAGTTTTTCTTCTTTGGCTCCCTGTAAGGACAGAAACGCAGCACCGGCGGAAAGTATTCCAGCCGTTAGCAAATTTGTCCCGCAGTTCGGATGAATCGCGAGATGGTGTTCTCCACTCCGCAGCCTCCGCTCAGCTTGATAAACACCAATTTCAATAACTTCCAAGGGCAGATCCGTGTAAAGAAAAAAGCCTTTACTGTCGGATCGTCCGATAATCGATTTACTTCGCTTTTGTGCACTAAGTACGTGAAGGCTTGCATGTTCCAAGGCATGATTCCGGCGAACGCGTGAGATAAAACTGTTGATAGTTGAAAGTTGAGAATAATTGTCCATGCGAATTGTTAATCCTTAGTCAAGGGTGATTATACTCGAGGCCGTTTTAGCTAACTCTCATCGCATCACTTAAAAAAATGCAGCAAAGTCATCCGACTGGTGCTTCAGAGCTCCGAATTTTGAGATTCGGCTGTGGCAATCCAATTTCATTCATTAGGTCTGAAAATTTCGCGAGGTCATTAGTGGTGAGAAGCGTTCTTATCATTTTAGAATCCAAATTCATCGGACGTAGGTATCGCTTTAGGTGTTTCCTGAAAAGGATCAGCCCTCTGCCTAATCCATAAAAGTTCAACATCCTTTCAAGATGGTTTGATATTGTCTCTGCAACTTCGTTAGTTGGAACTACAGATCGACACCGTTCTTCAAATATCCAGGGATTTCCAATTGCCGCACGACCAATCATGATCGCATCACATCCCGTATGATTAAATAGGCGATCGATATCCTCGACAGTTTCAATATCCCCATTTCCGATAACTGGAATACTCACTACCTCTTTAATTTCTGCGATGGCATCCCAATCGGCCCTTCCGCCGTAGGCTTGGTCCCTTGTCCGTGCGTGGACTGCAATGAGTGAGCCACCATTACCTTCAATGGTCTTGGCGACCTCAACATAGTTTAGGCTGTTATCATCCCAACCTAAACGAATTTTTGCGGTAATGGGTAGATCCAACTTTTGGGTCAGCGTGCTAATTATGGCGCTAATCTTCTTCGGCTTGCGCAGTAAGCCCGCACCCGCACCCCGGCCTGATACTCGGCGGCTGGAACAGCCCATATTGATGTCGATGATATCCGGTGATAAATGAACGATTCTTTGTGCTGCTTGCACCAATCTCTCAACGCTATTGTCGAAAATTTGGAGTGCGACGGGTCTTTCCTCAGGAAGAAACTCCAGTTCCCTCCAAGCCTTTGGATGGTCCTGAAGAATTTCGATGGCACCTACGAATGAGGAATAGCTCATCGCGGAGCCAAACTGGCGACACAGTGACCGGAAGGGCAAATCGGAGATCCCGTCCATGGGGGCCAGGATCAGTCTTCCATGGACTGGGATGGTTTGGATGAAGAACGCCGGCTCTAGCTTAGACATACCCACGTGTTATACCGCAGAATTTTGTGTTGAGCCAGATTTGGATGGGTGCGTCCCAGATCAGTGGGCATACCATCTCCACAAAGATGTGTTGTGACATGTGGTGGGGCGGCTTTGCCGCCCCACCACATGTCTAATTCCTTCTCTTTGAGAGATTTGCCGACTTTCATGGAATACACCCATTTGGATAAATAGCTTGCAACTCTTTCATCCGAAGGGCTACAATTTGATTATGAACTGGGGCATGATAGGTCACCAATGGGCTGTTGGGCTCTTACGAAGCCACATTCTGAATGATCAGGTTCGGCATGCATATTTGTTCACCGGATCTTCCGGATTAGGAAAACGCACCTTAGCAGTTCGTTTCGCACAAGTTCTCAACTGCATGAATCCGCCAGAGAATGCAGAATTTTGTGGTGACTGTAGAGCGTGTAGGCTAATACAGGAGGGAACATTTCCAGATCTGCACATTGTTGCGACGAAAGAGCATGACCGTACTTTGAAGGTCGATCAAATTCGAGAGTTGCACAGGAAGCTGTCGCTCAGTCCATTTGAGGGAAAGTTTCATATTGCCCTTCTCCCACAATTTCATCAAGCGACAGAACAGGCAGCAAACGCGTTGTTGAAGACGCTCGAAGAACCACCTCAGAGGGTGATTATGCTGCTCACGGCAGAATCTGTCGAATCCCTGCTTCCTACTATAGTTTCTCGGTGTGAAGTGGTGCCCCTGCGACCGTTGTCTGTGAGCGAATTAGAGAGCGCATTGGCCCCAATTGAAGAGGTAGGGGAAGATGCAAATTTATTCGCAGGGTTATCCGCAGGACGACCAGGATATGCATTACGTCTCGCTCAGGATGAGGCCCTATTAGCGCTGCGGGATAGCGGAATAGAGGATCTCGTTAACGTGATCGGTTTCAATCGGATTGACCGATTTGGTTTCATAGAGAAATGGGATAAGTCCTTACGCAGAAAATTTGATAAATTGGATGATCGGCGGTTGGAGTGTATTGCTGTCCTTGAGCTTTGGCTGAGCTTTTGGAGGGATGTAATGTTAAGCACCTATAAGGTGAGAGAGCCAGAGAGCAATCCAGATAGGGGGTCTGAAATCGATACGCTAGCTGAAGGAATTTCAAAAGGTGAAATTGTTGAGGCAATTCAGGCTTTGGAGCGGAGTGAAGAAGCTATTCGCCGCAATGCTAATTTGCGCCTCGCCCTTGAGACGTTGATGATTGAACTTCCATACCTCAATATGGAATTGACCTCAGAATAATTTAAGTTCTGAATTACTTTCCAAACCAATACTCAATCAAGATGATCCTGATGAATATGTGTCAAGCTGAAAGTCAAAGATACCCATGTAGTTCAAGCGTGTCTTTGGCCAGAATCATCTTTTTTCGAGATCAAGTAGATTGCTGGACGGAAAATGAGATTCTTTCGTTCTTTGAAAGATCTTGAGCGAAACGCAAACGCTTCGACTCAGAATGACAGCCCATCGTATTCATCACGACAAAACACTAGCCAGAAACGGAGTATATGGGTCTTTAATTAAAAAATGATGGTTAAGTAATTTTATCGGGGTTCAACAATCATTTTCAGAGCGGTGCGTTCTTTTCCTTCAATATCGACAGATGTGAACTCGGGGATGCAAATAACATCAATACCATCTTCTTGAAGATATGTACGGGCGATCGCAACAGCCTTTATAGCTTGGTTCACTGCACCGGCACCGATAGCCTGCGCCTCCGCGCGCCCATGCTCACGCACAACACCAGCAATTGCCCCTGCTACTGCTGATGTGCGTGAGGAGGCCGAGACTTTTATGATGTCCATCGGGCTTTCCCCTTTGGATGCGGATCAATGTTTGCCCGACTCATTTCAGCTGAATCGATTGTACAGGAATTGCACAACCTAATCAAGCTCAGGGGTGTTTCAGAAACGAATCAAGTCGGTCTCACTCTAGGTCTTTCTTAGCGTTGGCAACTTCTGAGGCTTCGAAAACCACTTCCTCCTTCCCCGCTAGTTTTTCATGAATTTTGGCGACAATGAGGCTTAGATGACTATCATGTGCAACGTAGTTGAGATCGTCAGTTGGTACGGTTAACACTGGACATAATGTGAAATCGGATATCCATGCTTCATAGAGCGCATTCAATCTGAGTAAATATTCACTTTCAATTTGTTGCTCGTAGTCCCTCCCCCGCTTGGCGATTCGGTCTTGAAGACTGGGCACAGAAGCGCGCAAATAAATGACCAGGTCAGGTGGGGGGAGGAAGCCGGTCAGAATTTGGTAAAGGTCTCGATAGGTTTGGAAATCACGCTCGTTCATGTGGTTCTGCAGGTAAAGGTTCTGTGCAAAGATTTCAGCGTCTTCGTAGACACTGCGATCTTGGATGGCTGAGGTTGGATGGTCTAGTAATTGTCTGTGTGCTCGAAGCCTGCGAGTTAGAAAGAATATTTGTGAGGGGAAGGCCCAAGATCGCATATCCTGATAGAAGTCAGCAAGATAAGGATTCTCGTCTACCGGCTCATAAAATGGCTCCCACTCCAGCCGCTCCGCAAGAAGCTCAACCAGTGTAGATTTTCCTACGCCGATGTTTCCTGCTACGGCTACAAAGTGCTTTTTCATAATTTCAACTCCCATACTCCCTAGGCGCCGTGTAGATCTGCCCAAATTTCGAGATACTCTTCGATATCATCGAGGTAGATCTCTAGCTCGCTGGATCTTCGGTCGTGATCCTTATACCCAAGTCCTAGTTTATTAACTGCGCTTTCCCAGGTCTCTCTGTGCACATTATTTGATTTGTTAGTGTCAAGCATTTCAACTTTGCAAAACCAATTATCGATTAAGTTCCAAGCGATAATATCAGGCCTTCCCTCGGTTAAAAGAGCTTCGAACCCAGTGGAATAATAGCGATGACGTATCCTTGATGACACGTCATCAGGAACTGAGGTTTCGTTTGCAGTTCTCTCCCATTGCGCGAGCCATGTTCCAACATTTTCCGCATCGATCTGATCTGCACCGTGGAGTTGGATAAATCTTTCAAATAGACTGGGTTGCCCCAATTTCTCAATTCGAGCCTCGAGTATCAGAACCAATCGTCGTCCAGCCGCGGGGAATCCTGCCAACGTTGCTACTGCATTAGCACCTTCTAGTAGTGTTTGCATATAGGTGGGGAGCCATTTGCCGTTCGGGGATAGGTTCGATTTGAATCCTCGCGCCCTATGAAGAAAAGCCTGGGCACGTTCGTGCACATGATCTGCCCGATGAAAGCGACCGCGCACTCCGGCCTGGGCGCGTTCAAAAAAGTGGTGGGGATCGTACACGAAGAGTGGCTCACACATCGCCGGTCCCAACCAGGGATCAACCCGCAATTCGGTTGGTCTGTCGTACAGTTCGCTGGAGTGATGGATAATATCTAAATGGAAGTCGTCAGAAAGGGGAAGAATCTCTTGCATAGGAAAATGTGGCTCTTTATGGATGAGCACCAGATCGACATCCGCCGTGCCCCCCAATATTGGATTACCAGATGCGACAGATCCAATAATGTAGGCAGAGATGACATCCCCCATCTCGGCGCGCTTCTTGGCCTCCGATCGAGCAAGCTCAATGAGTTTTTCCTTGGAAACTCTCACATTCCTCACCCTTTATCAATGGCTTCGTCAAAAGGTAGTTCTGGTTGGTAGGGAGGGATCCCTAGCGCTGCTCGTATTCGGTTACCTACATTCTCTAGGTGGGTCGTATGAGCTACAAAGTCAAGTGGATTGGTGTCGATAATCAGAACCTTTTGCTCACGTTTCTCGGAGAAGAAATCTTCGTAAGCTTGGTTGAGTTCGTCGATATATGCATAATCCATATTGCGTTCGTAGGAACGATCCCGCATGGCGATTCGCTGCAAGGCAACGTCGGTGTTCGCTCGAAGGAATACGATTAATTCTGGGGGAGTAATCCGTTCTGCCAGAGCTTTATGGACTTGAGTGTAAGTGGCTAATTCATCGCCGGATAGGTTCAGTCGTGCGAATAACGCGTCCTTACCAAATGTGTAATCGGCGATCAGGTTCTCGTTTTCACGTGTTGCCGAACTTATCTCACGCTGTTGTCGATAACGACTCAAAAGAAAAAAGATCTGAGTCTGAAAAGCGTACCGTGCTCTGTCACCATAGAAGTCGGATAGGAAGGGGTTTTCCTCAAAGGCTTCAAGGATCAACTTAGCCTTGAATGTCGGTTGGAGTAAGCGAGCAAGGGTTGTCTTACCGACACCAATCACACCTTCGATCGCAACGTACATTTTCACCTTCTCGATAGGGCAAACGTAATGCCGGACGGGTCAAGGATACCTGTGAAACTTCATGAAAGCAATTGGGTAAATGAGGTTTATTGCGTAATCATTAGGGTGTGTCAATTAATTAAATCGTGGGTAGCGAAGAAGTTGGAAGGCGAACCTTCCTGTGCCCTTGGTCTCAAGTAAATTGAGTGGCGATACTTGCTCTGGAAGATGGTTGATGTCAGAGTTATGCAGATTAGCAATAAGCCCTAATAGTGGTGGTCCTTAATGGAACCAACGCTCAAGTTGTTTATTTATGAGACCTGAAATAATTAGTCTTGTGTCACATTTGCGTGTTCGTGAGCGATTTGCTACTGAGCTCTACGGGCCGCTGATATCTCCCAGATGTCGACCACACGATCGTCTTGCAGGACATAGTAATGGTCATGCATGTTGACGGTGGAGCAGCAATGACCAGGCAAAACCCGCACCTTCTCACCCACGCCTAGTTCGTCCATGGCATGCTCATAGAACCAGAGGCTGTGTTCCTCGTTCAGTTCGCATTTGAGAGCTGGCCTGAGTTCTTGGATCACCGGGGTTCCAAAATCTCCAACGAGAGTCTTAATGCCGATATCAAGAACGATGCGGCTGTCCGCAGGCTTGCTGATCACAGTGGCCAGCACTGACAACGATTGATCGAAATCATTCAACACTTGGCGATAGGTTGTGTCCATGAAGATATATGATCCGGCTTCAATCTCTGTTATCCCTGGGTAACGCCCTGTGATGTTGTAGGTGCCTGTCCCGCCAGCGCTGATAATGCCAACCTCTATCCCTGCCTTTTCGATATCGTCTCTAGCCTGAAGCAGCCTTGAATTGGCTTCGTGTGTCAGCTTCCTGCGCTCCACGAAATCTATAATATTCACGCAGTGACCCTCATAGCCCATCAGCCCCATGAGCTCCAGATTGGGCGACCGGTCGATGAGCTTGGCCAGTTCAACCGCAGGTTCTCCAGGCAAAACTCCACAACGCCCCATACCAACATCTATCTCTATGAAGACTCCGAGTTGATCTCCGGAAGCTTCCGAAGCACTTGCCAACTCTTCGACATTCTTGTGGCTATCTACAGCCACCTTTACATCATCTGCTATGGCTAGCAAGTTAATGAGTCTGGTAATTTTCGTTGCACCTACGATCTGGTTGGTTATCAATATATCCTTAACTCCATGGTGAGCCATGACTTCCGCTTCGCCTAGTTTCTGACAGCAAATTCCAATGGCACCCGCTGTGATTTGCATATGAGCAATAGTTGGACATTTATGACTCTTGGAATGGGCACGGAGAGAACAAGGGACATCGTTTATAAATTCTGCCATCTTTGCGATGTTGTTCTCTAAGACGCCGAGATCGAGGAGCAAAGAAGGCGTATCTAAATCCAAGTAGTATGTTCCTGTAGGAATAACTTGATTTGAGGTTGTCATGCTAAACACACCTTTTTTTGGGAGTATTATAGTCAAGCTCGACAGCAGGTTGAAAGAAAACAATGTTTATGGATCTCACCGTGCAATCATTGATCTTGATTGCAGTGCGCCCCTTATCTTGGACACATGCCGAATTGCTGTAAACTATCCCAAGAGAAGAAGGCATCCAAGTCCGATTATCACAAAGAAAGGGAATTGATGATAGCAGAGGCTAGAACAGATCAAATTGTTTCCCTCACCCAGGAATTGATTCGAATTCAGAGTTTTTCTGGCCAGGAAG
>JAGLGG010000141.1 GCA_023144145.1 Anaerolineales bacterium
GACGTCGATTATATTGAGGGGTTATCCCCAGCTGTATCAATCGACCAGAGAGGGATTTCACATAACCCCCGTTCAACTGTTGGAACAGTAACGGAAGTCTACGATTACCTACGTCTGCTCTTTGCCAGGATTGGCACGCCTCACTGTCCCATTTGTGGTCGCGAGGTACGCCGCCAATCTGCCCAAGAAATTGTCGATTCAATCGAAGAGTTAGATGAGGGAACACGTATCCTAATTCTTGCCCCCATCATACGAGGCAGGAAGGGCACCCACCTAAGTGTTCTCGATGAAATCCGTCGCTCGGGCTTTGTACGATCTCGCATCGATGGAAAAGTTCGGTCCATTGAAGAGGAAATTGAACTCGATCGATATAAGAACCACACCATCGAAATTGTTGTGGACCGCTTGATTGTCAGTAACGGAACAGGGGGTGAGAAATCCGCATTCCAATCCAGACTCACCGACTCCGTTGAAACCGCACTTAAATGGGGCGATGGAACCATCATCGTTACTGATGTCACCTCCAAAAAACCTACCGACATACCCTTTTCAGAACATCTGGCATGCCCAGAGCACGGAACGACCATCACCGAAATTGAGCCGCGCACATTTTCTTTCAACACTCCACACGGGGCTTGTGCTGAGTGCCAGGGTCTGGGAATTCGACTCGAGATTGATCCCTACCGGGTCCTCCCCGATCGCTCATTATCCTTGGAAGATGGTGCGATTGTAGCTTTGGAATGGTCAAATCAAAGCAGCGAACACCGAGGTTATTATTGGCAGATGATCGAGGCGGTCTCAAACCATTATGACATCGACCTCAATGCGCCTGTAAGGGATCTTTCGGAAGAGATGCTTAAACTCATCCTTTATGGAACAGATGGCGAAGAAATCCCGGTTCACTATTCAAGTAGAGATGGCCGAGAATCCACCTACAACAGCTCATTTGAGGGAGTAATTGGTAACCTGCAGCGTCGATACCAGGAGACATCCTCTGAGTATATAAGGGGGAAGATCCAAGAATACATGACTGAAAGACCCTGTCCAGTTTGCAAAGGTCTTCGGTTACGCCGGGAAGCTTTAGCCGTACTCATTGACGGCAACAACATCATTGAAATCACGTCCCAACCCGTTAAAACAACACATAAATGGGTGAAAGGGTTGCAAAAGAAAAAAGGACCACTTTCCAGCCGGAATCTTAAAATCGCCGACCGTGTTTTGAAGGAAATAAAGGATCGTTTGGGTTTCTTGGTCGATGTTGGATTGGATTATCTGACGCTTGATCGCTCCGCAGGTTCGTTATCGAGTGGAGAGGCGCAAAGAATTAGGTTGGCAACACAAATTGGATCCAGATTGATGGGTGTGCTCTATGTTCTTGATGAGCCATCGATTGGGCTTCATCCAAGGGACAACGACCGCTTGATCCAAACCCTAATTGGAATGCGTGACCTCGGTAATACTGTATTGGTGGTTGAGCATGACGAAGCAACAATACGGTCAGCGGATTGGGTGATCGATTTGGGACCAGGCGCAGGCGAACAGGGAGGGCGAATTGTTGCGGAAGGTTCAGTTGAGCAGGTCTCCGCAAATCCCAAATCCGTCACAGGTCGTTTCCTTTCCGGGAAACTCACAATAGATGTGCCTGAAACCCGCCGACCAGGAAACGGGAATAATGTAACTGTTGTAGGAGCCCGGGAAAACAATCTGAAAGATATAACGGTTAATTTTCCCTTAGGCACCTTCGTTTGTATCACGGGTGTATCCGGATCGGGCAAATCGACCTTAATGGTTGAAGTTTTATACAAGGCACTTGCAAGGGCACTTCACAGAGCCCGGCGTTCTGCTGGCGAACACGATGAGTTGCTAGGCGTTGAGAATATCCAAAAAGTTATCAGTATCGACCAAAGTCCGATTGGGCGAACCCCAAGATCCAATCCGGGAACTTACACAGGCCTTTTCGATCATATCCGGTCGTTATTCGCGGAATTACCTGAATCAAAAATCAGAGGTTATAAACCCGGTCGGTTCTCGTTCAATGTTCATGGGGGTAGATGTGAAGCTTGCCAGGGTCAGGGTCAGCTTAGAATAGAGATGCAGTTCCTGCCGGATGTATACGTCCCTTGTGAGATCTGTCATGGTGCGCGTTTCAATCGTGAGACACTCCAGGTCCATTTCAAAGAGAAGAACATATCTGATATTTTGAATACCAGCATTGACGAGGCAGCTGAGTTTTTCACAGCGCACCCGGCAATGATGCGCAAGTTGACCACCCTTCAAGACGTCGGATTGGGTTATCTAAAGATTGGTCA
>JAGLGG010000142.1 GCA_023144145.1 Anaerolineales bacterium
CAGCAAGAGGTGACTCAATAAGGGTCGAAGGTCGCAACTCGAGGAGCAAGGCGCGCATCTCGGCTAGCGCTCCATGGGTGAGTTGGCGAAGTCGTTCAAGCCTTTCCTTTCCCTTATCGACATCTTGCTCCCAAATCTCGGGGAGCACATCAGCAATAAGCGTGGAAGACCAGAGCGTCTGGCTCACGGCATCGTGAAGATCACGTGCCAAACGTTGGCGCTCCTCCCGCGCAACCTCCTCCGCATGCTTACGTTCCGTCAAATCGCGCCAGATCGCGAAAAGAAGGACTTCATTCTCGATTTCTACCCGGTTGAGGTTAACTTCAACCTCGATCGTTGTTTCATCTTGACGTTGATGTACCCATTCAAAATGCTGTGGTTCCCCTTCCAGTGCTCGTTTCAAGTAATCCATACCCTTTTCACGGGAATTGCGGCCATCCGGCTGGGTTGAGGGAGAAAAATCAAAAGGAGTTTTACCGATGATCGCATCTCTAGGAGCATTTAGTTTTTCCTCCGCACTCGGGTTGCAATCCACAAAATATTCATCTTTCATCAGAAAAATTGCGTCGTTTGCGTTCTCATATAATGTGCGATATCGGAGCTCACTTTGACGTAGCGCTTCTTCAGACCTTTTACGTTCTGAAATATCCCGAATAATGGTTTGGGCAGCTTGTCGCCCAGCGTACTCTACGGGCGTGGCTATGATTTCAACATCGAGTTCAGATCCTTCGGAGTTCACAAGTCTTGACTCTTCCAAATCAAGATGAATACGCTGCTCATAAAGGGTTTTAAATCGTTCGGCGTAAGTATCCCTCAGATCAGAAGGAATAAAATCCCACACTGATCGACCTACATAATCTTCTGGGGAGGTCAATCCAGCAATCTGAACTGTCGCTGGATTGACAAAAAGGATCTCCTCATCAGCGTGGATAAATAGAGGTACCGGAAGATTCTCGATTAGGGATCGGTAGCGTGCTTCGCTTGCACGCAATTCTGCTTCAGCCCGTTTACTCTCGGTGATGTCGCGAATCGCAGTTACGCGCAAAGTTTTACCAGCGTACGGTATGGTTCTGCCACGCACCTCAACTGGAAATATGGATCCATCCTTTCTTAGAGCGAGGTGCTCATAGGGCTTCTCGTACCCCCTATTTATGTTCTTACTAACAAGCGTCCATGATTCGGGTGCTACCAGTTCCTTAGCATGTATCCCGATCAATTCAAGTCGTTCGTACCCGAACATCCTCGCTAGCTGATCGTTCGCATCCACAACTCGCCCTTGGTCGGAAATAACGATCCCCTCAAACGCTGCGTTTGCTAAAAGTTGGAATCGCTCTTCACTCTCTATAAGTGCCTTTTCGGTGAGTTTTTGCTCTGTCACATCTCGCCCAACCGATTGAAACTCGATCAGCTCATCATCCTGATCGAAAATTCCTCGATCAGTCCACTCCTGCCAACCTGTACTCCCGTCACCATTGATAACTCGGTGAACACCAATTTCAATGGGGTTTTCAATTGAAATCTTCGCGACTTTTTCCCTAACCCACTCTCTATCCTCTTCGGCAACAAGTGTCATGTATCGTGATCCAATTGCCTCCTCTTTAGAAAGCCCAAAATATCGGCAATAGGCATCATTAACATATGTCCTTGTCCCATCTGGCAGCCAGCGAACGACAAATTCTGTTTGATCCTCAACGATGGCTCGATACCTAGTCTCGCTCTCTCGCAACGCTCCCTCTGCTCGATCCCGTTCAGTAAGGTCGGTGACAGTCGCTAGCAGCATGTTTTCCTCTTCAAGGTCAACTCGCTGTAAACGGACCTCCGAATCAATCAACTCCCCGTTCCGATGCATGTGTGTCCATTCAAGATGTTGGGAGTCTCCTTGAAGCGCAAGGTTGATAACCTCCTCTCCCTTCTTTCTGGAATTTCGACCATCACGTTGGGTCGGAGGAGAAAAATCGAAGGGTATCTTTCCCACAATCTCGTCACTGCTTACACCAAACAACTGCAAGGCACTAGTGTTGTAATCTACAATCGTCTCATCATTGAACGTGAATATCGCGCTCGTGGCTTGGTCAAAGATCGCTCGTATCCTGACTTCACGATTCATGACATCCGTGATGTTCTTATCGCGCATATCTGCGATCGTCCAGCTAATCAAACCAGTAACTGCCATTAAGATGGATAGAATGACCACTCGGTCAATAAACACTCGATGCGCAAGTTCCAGTAATCCGGACGTGTCTAGGAAATACAACGAAATCAAAAACAAGATTGAGATTATCGTGGAGGCGATAACGGCTTTCTTATCGAAGAAAAAACTCGTGAGCAGGATGAAGAGCGGCAGGGCGACGACACCCGGGTCATTGAGTGCTGCGCCATCAATGATCGTGAAAATGATAGCAGCCAAGATGAAAATCGATAAGAAGGTTGCTGCGAGGGTGTAGTGCCCCCGCTGATTCAAGATAAGAGCGAAGGCGGAAAAGATTGCAATCGCAAAGAGCATGACGGCGAAGGAGACAGCTCCAGCGCGGATGTTCAATATGCCCATCGGAATGACGGCGATCGCCGTTACCAATAGAGACACATGGAGGAACTTGACCTTCTGCCTCCTCGCGTAGTTACCGATGCGAGGTGGAAACAGATATCGGACGATCGGCGAATCTTTCATAATGGCACCTATGACCTGGATCTTCTTAAATTTTGACTGAATTAACTTCGGTGCTTGCGACCTCTTCAAGAAATTGTGCTCCCCCCTTAACATGCCTATGGCCTTATCTGCGCAGCGGATTCGCCCAGGCGGTTTCCTCACCATTATATACCGGTCAAAAATGATGTGTTCTTATTGATGCATCCTGATAATCTCGCCCTCAGTAAATCCTTGTTCACAATAATATGAGGATATCGAAACTTAAAACTCGGGGCAGACAGCGTGTCTACTACCGAAATTCACTTTAGCCCAATAGAATCTTCTTGGTGTTGATCTTGGGATTGCTAAGAAGTTTGATTGGTATCCGTTTGGATAAGGTTTACGTGGAATTTTATGCGAGGCAATTGACTTTTAAAAACCCTCAGGCAACTTCGAAGGATGAGGGGCTTAAGGGCTCTTCCCACCTGATCTCAGCAATTCTCGTTGGTATGATGAAGGTCTCTGCGAAATCCTCGTATTGCCCACCTCTTTTCCGATACGCACGCACCAGGTGGTCAGGTGCTAAAAGAATTCGGGCAAAATAATCCTGCACTTCCCGGTAATGGCCGTCGAGGAACTCAGCCAATCCCATCATGCGTCCATGTTGGGTATTGCCAGCAGCAAGAATAAACTCGCGCGCAATAGCGTAGCGTTTTTCGTCTAATGGAAGATCGGCTGGGATAACGAAATCTTCATCATGGTAAGAAGAATTTGTGAGGATGTTGCGCCAAACACCTGTATTGATCTCGTCTTGATCTTGTGGACTTGCTAATGCCTTTGGGGGGTATTTAAGCAAGTTTTCCACAAATACCGGCGGTTCTGTGACTCCCAAATAGGACACGAGCCCCAAAGCCAGGTTACGGACAAACCACAAACGCTCCTCTTGGATTGTACAAAGCATGGATCACCAAAGAGATAACTATTTCCTGCTATTCTCATGTTCATTCTATCCCAGGCTTTCGAACATTCGGACTTACAGTCCGCTTACCAAATTCGCTCCAAAAAGGATTTGCCGCACAAACTACTCCTAGTATGTCATTCCGAACAAGCTGATTTATAGCGAGAGATGAATCCCTTTTACGTGTCACTAACAATTTTCCTGCGACCATGTCAAGGATTGGAATTGCACGACCCACTCTTTTGAATCATCAAAGGGATTCATCTGTTATTGGCAACTATGTCCAGAATCCTTCATGGACCTTGCTTGCTTCCTCCTCAAGCATGGGACCGATCACTGCGACCTCATGCTCACCATGCGAGAGTACATCTTCGCATGCCAATCTGAAACCATCACCTCCTACACCACCAAGCACACCGCTGTAGAATTGATCCTGACTCAAACCATAGACGACCTTGCGGATGCCGCTCCAGTAAATCGCGCCGGCACACATCGGGCAGGGCTCGGTGCTCGCATATAGGGTGCATCTTGAGAGAAATTCGGTGTCAAACTCTCTACACGCTTCTCGAACCAGATTCGTCTCCGCATGGCCTGTTATATCCCCCTCGGTCACGACATTGTTCTCCCCCTCTAGGATGATCTTCCCACTCTCATCCGCCAGAACCGCACCAAAGGGGTGATTCCCCTTCTCTCGTGTCCTCATAGCCAACTCAAAGGACTTGCGCAGATTTAGTTCAATTGTTTCATCCATTTTTCATCCTCTCACTCCGATCCTGCATCAAATCGTTTCAGCATCCGGCATATGGACAACCCAACCCACTCATTCATCGCCTGTGCTTTCTTGCCTTTCTCGTATCCTGTCGGCCAAAGCCCATCCTCACTTTGATTGTGAGCGAACCAGTCCAATCCATTCTGAATATGCTCATCCTCTCTGGTAAAGCCGATCAAGGATAATGAATCCAGCGCCGTGAGCAGATTCACCCACCAGTAGGGAAATTGAAATTTTGTCCAATACTCAATCGCTTTCCGATCACTGTACTTATCTGGCTTGAAGAATCGGGCCTTTATAAGCTCACCCGTTTCCCACGCACCTTCTGAGTTCCGATACTCAGGGTGCGCGGCGTAGGTTCGTAGCACAAATCCAGTCAACGCATGGGCAAAGGGTTTTGATCTGTCGCTTTGAACGGGTTTCTCTTGAGCTAGTGCATCTTGATAACTCACTTTCGCCGTGCGCAGGGGCCAGGCCCAACCACCATCCTCCTGCCGAGTTTCTTGAAACCATTCGAAGCATAAATCGATTCTCGGGTCATCGACAAAGCCCACCTTGATGAGAAGCTCAATTAGTCCGGCGGTGTAGTGGGGCGCGTATTGTGAGCCGAAGATGCCTCTTATATCTCCCTCCTCCGATTGGTGAGACAAGACGTAATCGGCAGCTTTGGATATGGATGGATGGCTTTTGTTCAAGCCATACTGGTCGATAAGGAATCGCAACTGCCGGTAGGTTTCTAAGAGATTGTAGTTTTCGCTTTTATGGCCACTCTTTCTCGAACTGGGATATTTCCAGGAGCCGTTTGATTGTTGTTTAGCTATGATCTTTTCGGCAGCTGGTAGCTCCCAAAGGTTTTCGATCGGTCCTGGGTCCTGGTTCAAGAGATCTCGCTTGATGAAAAATACCAGTGTTACATTATCTAAAGAAAGTAACATTGGGACTGGATCAACGCGAATTTTCTGTCTCCAGTCAATCATTGATAAAACCCCCGAAGAGACCGGATGAAAATCTACCTCCGCAAATGGCTCCAGCATCCGCATAAGTCGTAGGGGCGACGCGTGCTAACGCACGTCGCCAGTCGCCCTTACGTGATTCGGATTTGACAAACCCCCGGGGGTCAGTCAAGGTTTTCATTACGATTTTCCTTTCACAACCCGGGGAACATTCAGTACAAAAGCATCATCATGACCCCCGGGGGTTTTGGTTTGGAATGCACAAGATCCTCGTAGAGACCGGCGTCTAAGATGTAGGTCCCATTGCGCCATCTCAAAGCAAAAGAATGGCGAAGCTGTTCTTTAAGCTCAGCGGTAGCGCTGCTGAGCCGCATGCTGTCTCAGGTGCCGTAAACCATTAAAACCCCCGGGGGGCGTTAGAGAAGTTTCCTTAACAAGGGTAACAACCCACGACCCCCGGGGGTTCAAGGAGAATCTACCCCTCCTCCAAATACCTCAGCCCCTCACCCTTTACCCAACCCTTTGGAAAAGGCGCTTTCTCATTGGTTAACACAACCATCGCATTCCTCACTCGCGTTCGTATGGCAACGCTTCTATCATTCCGAAGAGGCGCAATGCGATCGACGATCCGCTCGCACTCCTGCGGGTACAGGCGCGCGTAAATGCACAGGCTCGAAATCGCCCAGCTCTTTGCAAAGACCTTCTCCTCATCAAGCATTCCATCAAGTGCCGATATCACCTCTTCGGCATGTTCCCCATATTTCGCCAGGTGACCGAAGATCATCGCAAGGTGCATCTTGACCATTGCCACATGATCTTCCTGAACCATTTCTATGAGCAGGGGCAAATGAGGAACCAGCCACTCTGGTTCATGCCTGGCAATCTTCTCCAACGCATCTGCAGTGCGACCCCGGACCACATCATCTCCGTCCCTTAATCCCTCCAGCAGGTCCCCATGAATATCCGGATTCTTAAGCACAAATTCAGCGACTTCATTCGACATACCATCTGACCGTAGGTCGCTCCCCGCCAACCATTCAAGGATTTGATTCATCGCCGGCCCTTCTACGCAGCTTTGATCCTCGTTTCAACTGTCACGCTTGCTCGATGAAGCCAATGCTTCTGCGGTCTTCATTGCCATCCCCAACTCTTTTAGGATGGAATAGGACTTCACCCGCACCCAAACTTTTCTCCCTTTTGCCAAAGGGTCTCGGCGCTCCAAGCCCATAATCCGCTTAGAGTATTTGAAACGCACGTTGGGGGCAGCAGGCAGATAATAAATCCGATCCGAGCGATTGCTCTTAGAGAACCCTATCGCTTCAAGCTCGCGCAGGTACTCCTTCAAGCTTAGCTCACTGTCATCAGAGAATTTAGACTCAACACCCAATCGCTCGAGTGCCACCATAATGACGTCTGCGAGAACCCGGTCTTCATCGGCGCACATATGCTCCAGAAAGGCGGCTTGGATCGGAGGAATTGCGCGTTTATCTCCGATGACGCCTAAAGCCCGGACGGTGAGGACGCGCACCCGCAGTTCCTCACTCCCTAAAACCTTTATCAAAGGCTCGACAGCCGGTTCCCCAAAATCCTCCAGTATTGTCGCGGCATAGCCTGATCCCGCTTTCTTCTCAAGCGCTTGGATGAGAGGGGCAATTGCAACGGGTCCAATTTTTCTCAACATTTCAGACGCAGCAAAACCATCCCGCTCAACTCGAAGCGCGTCCACAAGGGGTTGGATAGCACTCTCTCCTAGCTCTATCAATACATCCATTGCCTGCTGATACGTTTCAGCCTCCCGCATTGCC
>JAGLGG010000143.1 GCA_023144145.1 Anaerolineales bacterium
CTAAAGGAAGCTGCTCATCAAGCTCGTCGGATCGGCCTGGGCATTATGGGCTTGGCAGATCTGATGTATCACGTGGGTGTGGTGTACGACGCAGCAGATGGTAGAGATTTAGCCGCTCAAATTATGGAATTCATCAGCTACCACGCTTACCAAACTAGCATCGAGCTCGCTGAAGAACGGGGACCATTCCCGGTCATTACAGACAGCATTTACGATCCTGATAACATGACCTGGGAACCTCCACAACCGATTGAAGATTTTGTACAGGACTTTGGCCGCCCTGTCGTCGATTGGGATAAGGTTGTTGTAGGGATTAAACAGCACGGCATTCGCAACGCTGCCCTTACTACAATCGCTCCGACCGGTACTCTGGCTACAGTAGCTGGATGTGAGGGCTATGGTTGTGAACCTGTCTTTGCTCTGGCTTACTATCGACATGTAAACGACCAGGGCGAAGATCTCAAACTTGCCTACTTAAGCTCTTCATTTGAACAGGAACTTATTCGAGCAGGTTTTGATGAAGATTTGCGTGATGAAATTATTCAAAGGGTTATGCAAAGCGGTTCATGCCAGGGGGTTACTGAATTACCGAGTGCAATGCGAAATGTGTACAAGGTTTCGCAAGATATCTCAGTAGATGGTCACGTTCGCATGCAGGCTGCTCTGCAAGCGTTTGTAGACAATAGTTTGAGTAAAACGTGTAATTTCCCTGCCGATGCAAGAGAGAGTGATGTCGCCGATGCCTTTATAAAAGCCTGGGAATTGGAATGTAAAGGCCTCACAGTTTATGTAACTGGCAGCCGGCACCAGGTCGTCCTGGAAACAGAAGCGACCGCAATGGAGAAGTATTTAGATGAGCCAACTCCCTCTCAATTGGAAATTTGGCAAGAGGGAAAGAAACCCCGACCTCAAAAATTGGATGGAGCGACATACCAGATCTCTACACCTTTGGGGAAAGCATTTGTTACTGTTAACCACAATGGGAATAGACAACCGTTCGAAGTGTTTATCACAACCGCCAAGGCTGGATCGGAAACTGCTGCAGTGTCAGAAGCACTGGGGAGATTGTCATCTTATGTATTGAGGGTTGCATCTCCTCTTTCGCCCAGGGATCGGATGGCGGAAATTGTCAGACAGCTGGCTGGCATAGGGGGCGGCCATCCCACTGGTTTTGGACCGAATCGGGTGCTATCTTTGCCTGACGGCTTGGCGCGTGCCTTAGCGGCATACTTGGGTGAGACGCCAGCAATTCTCTTAGGTGCTGAGCAGATCGAAAGTGAGAGTCAGATCAGTATGCAAGTCGGTGATTTGTGCCCAGAATGTGGTGCACCGGCTCTGGTAAATGAAGAAGGCTGCCGCAAGTGTTATTCATGTGGGTTTAGCGAGTGTTGAGAGAGAAAACTTAAAGTTGATCCATAATTAGGCACGGGGAACCGTGCCTCTTTGTTTTCCATTAGGAAGCTTGTCCTGGAGCGATCTCTTCACGCACGCTTGTGATGGAATATTTGTGGGATCTGGTTGACCCAATAATGGAGTTTGTCCATGGCAAAACGATTTGTTCTTGTCGCAGGGAACATCAGCTCTGGTAAAACCTCTCTGACCGAGCGATTGGGAGTGCAATTGGGCTGGCAGACAGCCTATGAATCCGTCGAAGACAATCCCTATCTCTCCGATTTCTACGGCGATATGGGATTGTGGTCATTTCATCTGCAGGTTTTTTTCCTAAGACATCGCGCCGAGCAGCACCTCATCCTGGCCAGTATGGATAAACCAGCGATTATTGATAGGTCAATCTATGAGGATGCTGAGATTTTCTCCCGTGCTTTGGTGAGCATGGGCAACATGTCGGAGCGCGATTATCAAACCTATCGAAAGCTTTTTGACCTTGTTGTGGGAAGGCTCCCGTCGCCAGACTTGCTAATTTATCTGAAGGCGCCTGTTCCGGTGTTGTTGGAAAGAATCCGGAACCGCGGCCGCGAGATGGAGTTGGGAATTACGGGAGATTATCTGGGATTGCTCGAAGAGTTTTACACTTCCTGGATAGCAAAATTTGACCTTTGTCCAGTTCTTACAATACGCACTGACGATCTTGACTTCGTCCATCGTCCCAAGCATTTAGAAATTATCATTCAGCGCATACTCGATAAGTTGTCTGGCAAAGAAGAAGTCCAGTTCTAATACCCCGTCCGTAAGTGAATAATTTACCCCGTTTTTACATCTGGAAAACACAGCCTTTGCGCGCACCCTGAATAATCCAATTTAACATTCAGAGCATGTCTTGGAATGCGATGATCATTAAGGGATATCCCCCTAATTTATTAATCGCTCACGAAAAGAGGCTCTGAACAATCATCAAGGAGGTTGATCATGGTCGGCAAGATTGCTAAAGCAGGTTTACTTGTTCTAATACTCTCTTCTGTTCTCGCAGCAGGGGTCTTCGCTGAGGAAGAAATAAATACTCCTAAGGTACGCGTTGTCGGTGAGATCACCGGAGTTAACCTGGATGAAAACACCTTCGTGTTGAATACGCGTCAAGGAGAGGACTTGAGGTTTTTGGTCGTCGAGAGAACGAAATACAGAAGCCCAGATGGATCCATTCATGGCTTAGAAGATCTTTCCCCTGGAATGAAGGCGCTTGTTGTTGCAATTCGACATCCCGAGCGGGGCTTGGTGGCTTTGACTGTCGCTGCAGGAGATCCGGATAACCTACCTGAGACCTTTCGTGTCAGCGGAAAAGTCAATGGGGTTGATTTGCTAACGTCCACGTTTTCCCTTCTAACAGATTCAGGAGACACACAGCGTTTCAAGGTTATTGATCGAACACGGTTCAAGAGCCGCGATGGATCGGTAAAGGGGATTCAAGACCTCGAAATTGGGTTGCCAATAACTGTTATAGCTATCAAAACCGAAGAGGGCTTGCCCATCGCTGTACTCGTCGTTGCCGGCACACAGCAGAACGAGCTAAAACGATTTGAGATTCTTGGAGAGATCACCAATGTCGTTCCTGGACAAGATAAATTCGATCTACTGAACCGTGCAGGGGAGGCCATATCGATTACGGTTAGTGACCGAACGAGGTTCCGCAGCAGGGATGGCTCCATTCAAGATATTCATGATTTGAAGGCTGGTATGCATGCCTTTGTAGCAGGAGTAGTTAGTGAGGATGGTTTTCATCATGCCCTCCTGGTTGCAGCTGGTGACCCTACCGATGACAAGCCCCGACCTCCGGAATTTGATGTCAGGGCTGCTGGTCGAATCACGGCGATAGGCGATCGATCTTTCACTATTCAAACACGAAATCAGGGTTCGTTGACATTCGTAGTTGACGAATCAACAGTTTATAAATCCCGGGAGGGGAAGATCGACAGCTTCGACGATCTGGAAGTTGGAATGAACGTAGGGGTCGGGGGGGTGAGACAGGATGAAGGTCTACTCAAAGCGGTTATCGTTGGGATTGGGCAGCCGAAGCAGGATCGGGCGCCCCGTTCGACAGATGGGGGAAGGGATCAACAACGAGATTTAGCACCAAGTGACCTGGGATGAGATCCTAAGGAACCTTGCGAAGGATTCAAAGAACCCCCGGGGGTCCTCGATTGATCTACCCTCCCGGAGGTTCGCCGAGACAGGCGGAAGAAAAGAAGAATTCTCAGCAGCGAACCTCCGGGAGGGTGATTAGGTCGACTGCGTCGTGAGCGAGCTTTCTCGTTCCCACGCGGGAGCGTGGGAACTAGGGGATGTGGAAGGCTTTTCTCGTGCCCACGCTCCGCGTGGGAACGAGGGGATGTGGAGGCTTTTTTCTCGTGCCCACGTGGGATCCACATGCTTTCTCTCATTCCCACGTAGGAGCGTGGGAACCAGGGGATGAGGAAGGCTTTTTTCTCGTGCCCACGCTCCGCGTGGGAACGAGGGGAACGCCTTCAAATGTCCACAATCTAAATTTTGTGAAGATCCTCAGCCCGCAACACTCTGCTCGAATCATCATTTATTAAAGCCCTAACTCCGCACGTAATCCCGCGATTTGTTCGATGGCTTGAGCAATCTTTTCCCGATTCTCTGCGATTTGGTGCCAACGGCTCGCCCCAGATGGATGTGGAAAGGGAACGATAAATCGGTTGTTTATCTCCTTCCGCAGACCAATGATTTCGGCCAAAGAAAGCTTTGAAGGGTAGAACAAATTTATTGCCAATCTGCCCACAGGGATAATGAGTCGGGGATCAATAATCTGAATTTCACGATCCAAATATGAACGGCAGAGCCCTTGCTCCTTGCGACTTGGCACCCGATCTCCTCCACCATTTTTCGATTTTCCTGGAAAGCACTTGGTTACTGAGGTCATATACTGCTCAGACCGGAATTTTTTCTCGTTGAAACCCGCAGCTTTGAGCCAATCAAACAATCTTGTACCACTTCCCGCGTTAAACGGACGCCCGGCCTCCACTTCCGTAACACCCGGAGCCTGTCCGATGATCATTGTTCTGGCGCTATATACTCCGGAATAAATTGCCTTGGGAGCGATGGAGTAACCCGCCTCTAAACATTGCCGGCAGTTATCCATCTGTTGCTTCAGTTTCTTAAGTTGTACCGAGCTCACGATTGCACTCCAGACGAGATTCGCTCCCATGCGTTCTTGATGACAAGCGCATCTCGATCCATATACTCAGGACTTTCGCACAGAATACGTCCTGAGCATCCCATATCAGCCAATGCTCTAATTAGCGCATCAAGATTAAAATCAGAATCCTCCAGAAAAAGGTGATTACGCTCACCCTTCGGACCATATTCAATCCCAGATAGGTGAGCATGTATTCGTTTTAGTGCCCGCTTTCCTAACGCCTTTTGATAGCTCTTTAATAGTGATATCCACTCTTCATATGAGTTGACCGATCCATCTCCAGCGCGGGCATGGAGGTGGGCAAAATCGACACAGGGCTCGACACCGTCTATTTCCTTTGACATGACGAGGGTGTCGTCTAGAGATCCAAGCATAGCGCCTTTCCCCATCGTTTCAGGCCGCAACGTCACTGGATTCCCATTGTCACGCAGTTCAGCGACACAACCACGCAATCTTGGAATTGCGACCTCTAAAACTTCTTCTGGTGGACGTTGAAAATAAGATCCAGGGTGGAATGTGATATCTGATGCTCCAGCTAAATTCCCAAAATGTGCGGCATCCATCAATCTTTTCCGACTCTTGGGCCATTCTTCGGCATCGGCGTTTAAATTGATGTAATAAGGAGCATGAATACTCAGTTCGACAGCATACTCACCAGCTGCATTTTTAATTTTTTCACATGTACTTTCGGACACTCGTACGGAACGTACCCACCCAAGCTCGAATGCCATCAGATTTTGATTTGCCAGGTGCATAATGGTTCCAACTGACCCGCCAGGTTTTTTGGGCGTTGATTTCGGTGACCCGACGGTTCCAAAGCGGAAATCGGTTTTCAAGGTTTACTCCTTCGAGATTCTGAGTAATTCGAATTGTACCTTAGTGATTGGGCGATGGTGGTGGAAATAGCGATATGCTCCTTTCATATCGAAGTTTTCCTTCAATAGGATAGTAGGGGGTGTCCCAAAAGGACAGCATTGATTTGTCAGGGATAAAGAGATATGAATTTACCAGATGCTCGGCAGATAACCCATGTGTACGAGCAACTGGCCAGTTGCTCATACGCTAGGTTAATTGTTATTCCACAATATTCTCGAGTACCTTTGGGGCGGTCCCAACTGCGAGTTCGAATACGTTGCTTCGATAAAACGGAATAAAAAATGGTAGATTGATTAATCTACCAAATGAATGCTCGGATCTTTTTAATTGTTGATTATTCGAGGTTACTTAGTTTCCTTCTTAAGTGATCCTGTCTTGGGCATCGGTTCCCAGGGGAGGGTGAATCGGAAAGTGCTTCCCTGATTTTCGGTAGTATCAACCCAAATACTTCCCCCATGTTGTTCAACTACCGTTTTGGTTAATGCCAACCCCAATCCTGTTCCTTCAATGGGATTGTTCGGGTCACGCACCGTCACTCGACCGCGGAAGAGATGCTCGAAGATTCGTGAAATCTCATCTTCAGGAATTCCAGGCCCATCGTCAGAGACACTCACCGTAATACATTCATCATCCCATTCGACTGCTATTTCAATGTTGCCACTATCTTCACTGAACTTGATGGCGTTACTTAATAGGTTGTTGAGAACTGAACCAAGGCGGCTTACATCTGCCATGACGGTCGTGGGCTCAGTGGGAGGCTCGTAAACAATACTGTGTTTGCGGGCGTCAGCGAGGGGTCGAAGGTCGTCAATCGTAACTAGAATTAGCTCATTTAGATCCACAGGTTCATAGAGTAAGTTGGCGGAAGTTTCCACCCTAATTGTCTCAAGCAATCCAGTGATCAAATTGGTCATGCTATCCGTCGCCCGCCGCATCATGCTTAGAGCTTTACGTTGTTGGTCACTCAGCGGGGCGTCGTTCAGTAAATCTGCTCCCAGCCGAATTGCATTGAGAGGATTTTTCAAGTCATGAGCAGCGGTTCCCAGAAGTTGGGAGCGCATACGATCGATCTGTTTTAAGCCGGTGATATCTTGCATTACCGCCACTCGTCCGACATCAGTAACTTCACTGATTGTGGTGTGGAGCACTCGGTCCTTGGGTGTTGTGATCTCCACCGTTGTAGGCAAACTAACATCATCGCTCGTCAGAAGATCCCCGAGCGGGTGATCTGCAAATATCTCAGACGCAGGTCTACCAATTGCTAATTCAGTATTGATTCGAAATGCCTGCCCTGCAGCCTGATTTACGAGGATGATGTCTCCAGATTTATCCGTGAGGACGACCGAGTCCGCAGTCTCAACAAGGGTTGTTTCTAGCCGACTGCGTTCATCGGCTACGCGTCCAAACAAGTTTGAATTGTCGAGTGCGATTGCTGCCCATGATGCCACGGAGTGGATCATGCGTTGATCCGACTCGGTGAAGGAGCCTCTGGGATGATTGATCGCTTCGATAACGCCCAAAGCTTCGCCCCTGGATACCAATGGTACACATAGAATGGATGAGGTGAGAAGGCCGGTCTGCGCATCGATGGCGCTGTGGTAGAGGGGATTTGTTCGAACGTCGTTAACGATCAAGGGTCGTTTGTTCCGAGTTACCCATCCGGCAATCCCTTCTTCCAGGCGAATGGCGACATCGCGAATCCGCATCTGCCTGCCACCGCTCGCTTTGAGCACCAGTTTTTCTCCAGTTTCATCCAGCAGGAATAGGACCGCGGCTTCACATTTTAAGATTCGTTGGGTGTGCTTCATGGTGTTCTCGAGTGCAGCTTCAAGATCCAAGGTTGAGGTCATCTCTCGCCCAATTTCACCGAGAACCTCTAATTGATTA
>JAGLGG010000144.1 GCA_023144145.1 Anaerolineales bacterium
GATGAAATACAAGGCGCACAAGCGACGGTACCCGGAGCAAGCGGAAGTCCCAATGAGCCATGCGTTTCGCCGGATGAGATCGCCCTTTGCTGACTCAGTGCCGCGCGTAGGATGGGATGTTCCGAACTCGAACTAAGATGGCCAAGCTCGCGTAAGGCTATGCCATAAGCAAATCTAGGGGTGAATCCGCCAACCTGAGCGTCGTACTCGTATAGTGCAGCTCTTTGAGAGGGGAGTAGGTCGACCGCTAATTGAAGGAGATTACTAAGAGCCTCTGCAGGGTTATGAAAATTAAAATCCTCAGTAGCAGCCCTATGCACTTTGTTCTCTAAAGGTGTGTATTCTACCGCCATTCAGTCAACGTCCTTTTTAAATACCTTCATACCAATCCTTTAACACATCTCCTAAACTAGACAAGGAACATGATTCGATCAGTTTCGCGTGCATTATGGCACATAAGAAGGGGCGATGCAATCATCACCGTTTCCCTGATGATTTGATTGACACTGATGGCAGAAAATGTGCTACATTCCAAGTGAATTGAGTTTTTCCTTCAATGCTGGAATGAGCACAACCATGCCCAAAATGAAAGCCATCATGCTTGCCAGAAGAACTGCACCAGCTCCAACATCTTTGCCCACACGGGCGAGAGGGTGATCCTCGGGGCTTGCTAAATCTGTGATCGCTTCTAAAGCTGTGTTTATGATTTCAGCCTGCCAAACGATAAATATCGCTAGGATTAGAAGAGCCCAATCTTGTCGCCCAACTTGTAACCAGATCCCCAAAAAAATCACGATGATGGTTGCAGTCGCGTGGATCCATGCATTCCGTTGTGTTCGAAGCACATACCATAATCCTGCAAATGCGTAGCGAAATGCTTGTATTCGGTTCCTGGCTCTGTGAGGCGATCCCATCATCTTATCTCGGCTCATTTACGCTCAATCCTAGACTGCGTAATATCGTGGATTGAACTTCCCACATTTCCGTTTTGTTTTTTTCCTCTGAATGATCATAATCGAGAAGATGTAACGTCCCGTGAACGGTTAGGAGTGCTAACTCCTCCTCAGGGGAGTGACCAGCAGAATCAGCTTGGAGTTCAGCAATTGGGACCGCAATAATGACATCTCCGAAATACAGCATCCCAGAATCAGGATCTTCGGTTTCATCCTTGAATGCTAAAACATCTGTGGGCTGATCAACATCTCTAAATTTGAGATTGAGCTCGCGAATGTGTTCTGAGTGGCTAAGCACCAGAGAAAGCTCACCCGGAGGTGCACCCAAATGAGTTAGTGTCGCCTCCGCGATTTCAACTAGATCCTCTCCATAGTTTGAAAACTGGGATTCTGTTTGTACGTGGATGCGGTATTTCATTATGAATTCGAGTCGACATTTGGATCAACACCGGAATTTGGTTGATCCTTTTCTTCATCCTTCGTCTTCTCATCTTCAGGATAGACAATTCGGGGGTGATATAGGCCCTTCAGTGTCGAAGCGAAAGATTTTCTAATGGCATCAAGATCCTTGAAAGTGAGATCGACCGATTCCAATTGACCTTGTGCGAGCCTATTTTCGATCACCCAGCGTACCAATTCGTCAATTTCAACTTCGTTCTTTGGTGTCTCAGCGCGCGCTTTCGCCTCAACTCCGTCGGCAAGCATGAGCAGAGCGGTCTCTTTGGATTGAGGTTTTGGACCTGGATACTCAAAGTCTGCGTGATCGATCTTGGAACTGTCCCCGCCAGCAGAATCCAACGCTGTGCGGTATTGGTAGGATGTCTCCAAGGTGCCATGATGTTCAGGTATGAATGCTTGAATGCCTTCCGGTAATCGATATTTTTGCGCTAATTCTAATCCGGAACGAATGTGCTCTATTATGACCCCAGCGCTTGTTGCCGGATCCAGTTGTTCGTGGACGTTTTGCCCTGGGACTTGATTTTCGATGTAATACTGAGGGCGAAGCACTTTGCCGGCATCATGATAAAGTGCGCCTACTCGGGTAAGCAAAGGATTAGCCCCAACAGAGCGGGCGGCATGTTCAGCAAGATTCGCAACCTGCAGACTGTGTTGGTAAGTGCCAGGTGCATTGCGAAGAATTAATTGGAGCATTGGGTGATCGGGACGAGCGAGCTCGATTAACTGGAGGCTAGTGGTGATCCCTAGCAAGCTTCCAATCAGCAGCAGTAACCCAAATCCGAGGCTTGCAGAAAGCAATCCGCTGAGAATTCCTGCTCCGAGCAGGGATGCTTTTCCGATGAGGTCTGTAGCTGGATCCGGGAAACGGAATACGATTACGACTGCAACCGAGGCAATCGCTGACGCAAAACCTGCCCAGAAGAATGAGGACAGCCGTTCTGCTCTTCCTATCACCAATGCGCTCATCGTCCCGCTAAACATGACATAAATCGCCAATTCGAGCCCTCTTGGTGCTAAGAAGCCCGCCAAGGTTCCAGTTATCAGCGCGCCAAGGATACCCAACCCTGGTCCGATTAAGACCGTAAGAAGGATTGGGATCATGGCGGAGGGAAATATATACGGTAAGACCGTTCTTTCAGGGATCATGAGTTGCATT
>JAGLGG010000145.1 GCA_023144145.1 Anaerolineales bacterium
CCATCGTCGTAATTTCTCACGTTGCGAAATCTTTTGGAGAGGTGCAAGCGGTCGCCGATGTTTCTTTTGACCTTCATCAAGGTGAAATATTTGGGTTGCTGGGCCCAAACGGCGCAGGAAAAACCACAACCATCCGGCTTATGCTCGATATCTTTAAACCAGATCAAGGGGTCGTGTCCGTCTTTAGTGGTCCTATGGATGAAGCAAAGAAGGAACGCATCGGGTATATGCCCGAGGAACGGGGCTTATACCAGGATGTGCAGCTCGAACGATGTTTACTTTATTTAGCGACTCTCAAAGGTATGTCTACCTCAGATGCGAAAGGACGACTTGATAATTTGTTGGTTCGCTTCGACCTGGCTAAACATCGCACTAAGAAAGTGAAAGAGTTAAGCAAAGGCATGCAGCAGAAGGCACAGATCATCAATACTGTATTACATCGCCCTGAACTTGTGGTAATTGACGAACCGTTCGCTGCGCTTGATCCAATAAACAAGCAGTTGGTTAAAGACGTAATGAAGGAGTTGCGCGATGAAGGCTCCACAATCCTTATGTCTACTCATCAGATGCATCAAGTGGAAGAACTATGTGACCGCATTATACTGATTGACGAAGGTCGAGATGTACTATACGGAAATTTGGATGATATTCGAAAGCAATATACCGGTCATGCCGTAATCGTCAGTACAACAGAAGACCTGCCCTCACTACCAGGTGTAGAGGCGGTTTTCCCACACAACAACGCGGTCAGGCTAGCTCTGTCTGATACCACTTCGCCCCAGGAGATACTTAAAAGTATCTTGGCCAAAGGATTAAGTCTGGAGAAATTTGAGATCGCCGTCCCTACCCTGGACGAAATCTTCATCAAAGTAGTTGAAGAAGGAGCCAAGGATGAATAAGGTTTGGCTCATCGCGATCAATGAATACAAGAAAAACGTATTCAAGAAGAGCTTCATACTCGTCTTGCTCAGTGTTCCCTTATTCATCGGTCTTTCAGTGGGAATGGGGTTAATTATTGAGAGTCTCGAAGAGGATGATAACCCCATCGGGTATGTCGATCACTCTGGCGTTTTAGAGAATCCCATTCCCGGCCCGGTGGAGGAGAACAAGGACCCAATTGAAATTATTGCGTTTGGTTCTGAGCAAGAGGCTCAACAATCACTCGAATCGAATGAAATTCAAGCTTACTTCGTCATTCAACAGGATTATGTTCAAACCTTAAACGCCGAACTCGTATACGTAAAAGAACCGGGCAGACGTGCAACCCAACAGTTCTACGATTTTCTCCAAACAAATCTGCTCTCTGATCTACCCATTGAACAAGCTCACCTTCTCGCCCTCGGCTCGGATATGACAATTCGCACACCAGATGGCAGTAGAGAATTTCCAGAAGGTGGCCCCCCTCTTGGCATAACAATCCCTCTTCTCATTAGTATCACGTTCGTTATTTTGCTGCTCACCAGCTCCGGTTACTTGATGGATGGAATTGTTCAAGAGCGGGAAAATCGCACGATGGAAGTCATCATGACTTCGGTTTCCTCAAATCAAATGGTGTTTGGAAAAGTAATTGGGATTGTGGGAATAAATTTCACTCAATTGGCTGTGTGGATTTTGTTCGCAATTCTGGCAAGTTTATTAGGGGGAGAGGTTTTCGAAATGGCTTGGTTTCAAAATGTTGAGGTGGATTGGCGTGGCTTATTTATGGTCGTAGCAATTGCAATTCCCTCTTATCTTATCGCAGCCGCTCTCATGTTTACTGTTGGGTCTATGGTAGCACAAGCACAAGACGCTCAAGCGGTTGGGCCACTTGTCTTCATCACTTTTATGTTACCTATGTATGCAATTTTACCCATAGGCAATGAGCCAAACGGCAGTATAGCTGTGTTGATGAGTCTCATTCCATTCACCTCGCTAACCACAATAGCTCTTCGCAATTTATTGATCGCGATCCCTATCTGGCAGTTCCTATTAAGTTTCGTTATCCAAACATTAATAGCAACATTCGCCCTGTGGTTGGCGTCACAAGCTTTCCGTCTCGGTATGCTTCGATATGGACAGCGAATTCGTCTGGGAGAAATATTTCGGCGGAACAGGAATAAGAACAAAATCACTGCCCAGGAAGTGACCTCATGAAGAAAACCTTCCTAATCCTCAAGTATGAGTTGATCACGTTATTGACTCGACGGACTTTCTTATTCCTTGCTTTTGGACTCCCTCTTCTTGGGGTTTTGGTGTTTTTCGTGATTTCAGTCGTCCGAGGTGATGACGCTGGAACATCTTCTTCAGCAGCACCTTCCCAGGAAAATGAACTGATATCCGAGGGATATGTCGATGAGGCAAATATCATCTCATCCCTACCAGAAGATGTCTCTCCAGAGCACCTCAGGGCATTTGCGAGCATCGACCAAGCAGCTCAAGCTCTGGAAGTCGGCGACATCGAGGGGTACTACATCATCCCTGAAGACTACTTGAATTCAGGCGAATTTATTTATGTCTCTCCGGATCGGACACCTCTTTCATCTGGTGGACAAGAATGGATTATGCGTTGGACACTCACGGTCAACATGTTGGGGGGTGATGTTGAACGCGCCAGTAAGGTTTGGGAACTTGTAGATCTTCAAATAAAGCGCATTGACTCCACCGACGAACATGATCGTTTCGCTGAAGAGGATTGCTCGAGACCGGGTTACACATGTGAATCGAATATGCTCGTTCGACTGATGCCACTCACTGTGACGGTTCTCTTTTTTGTATTTCTTACAAATGGTTCCGGCCTCTTAATGCGGAATGTGACCATCGAAAAAGAGAATCGCATGATGGAAATCCTGATGCTCTCCGTCGATTCAAAAGAGATGATGGCTGGCAAAATTATCGGCTTAGGAATCGCCTCTTTTCTACAAGTGACGGTGTGGGTTGGATCTATGTTCCTGATCATGAAAATCGGCAGTCAAACTCTAAACCTTCCAGAAGGTTTCAGCATCCCTCCATCAATGGCATTTTGGTCCATAATCTTTTTCGTCTTGGGATACGCCATCTACGCAAGTCTTATGGCTGGCGCTGGGGCGCTAGTCCCTTCGGCGAAGGAAATCACCTCGGCATCATTTCTGATGATGCTCCCGCTAATGATTGGCTATTTCGTCGCTGTAACGCCGATAGGAGGAGAATCTCCCCACGGCGCGATCTCAACCTTTTTTAGCCTCTTTCCACTTACGACCCCTGTGATGATGGTCATGCGCGTCACAGTGGGAGGTGTGCCCACCTGGCAACTGATTCTCGCAGTGGTACTGATGGTGTTGACCGCGGTGGTGATCGTCCGCTCTGTGGCGAGATTGTTCCGAGCACAAATTCTGCTATCTGGTCAACCTTTCAGCCCTCGGCGATTTATAAAGGCACTACTGAGTAATTCTTAGGGGAAGTTTAGATCCCACAAGTATTTTTGCGCTTTCATTTCGTGCTTTTCGCTTGAACGTATTCTGAATCCTGGAAGTAGAGTGTATAGAGCCTAGATTTTGAAACTACGGCAATTGACAAGTTTAAAGTTTCTGCTCATGGTTTATGACTGATCGATCTTATATTGCTTAGGAGTTTTTCCTATGAAACGGATAGCGCTAATTATGTTTCTCCTTTTCGTGTTAACCGCATGTAATTCCGAGGGGACAAACGCGAGGGATGGTGAGGAGGTTTCAACTTCCCCGCCAGGAGAGACTGAAATCGCATCCCCTCTCAACATCGATCCTTTCGAACTGCCCTGGGAGGATCGATCAGTCTTCGCTTCAAACCTGGTTACTAGTGAACAGGATATCCTTGATAATTCTGACGATTTAACTACATATCATATTGACGTCGAGGTCTCCGAAGATCTCACCAATTTATTTGGTCGTCAGGAGGTCCTTTACACGAATCAGGAGCAAGAAGTATTGACGGATATCTACTTCAGGCTGTTTCCAAACATCGTTGGAGGATCCGCAGTTGTCACCTCCTTGATGGTTGATGAAGACGATGTAAAACCGATGTATGAATTTGCTGATAGCGCAATTCGCGTTCCATTACCAACACCGCTTGAACCTGGCGATTCGATCACCCTATCCATGAACTTTGGCATTGAGATCCCCACAGAGATGGGTGGAAATTACGGTCTCTATGGCTTCTTTGAAAATGTGTTGGTGCTAGACGAATTCTACCCAACCATCCCTGTGTACAACGATGAGGGTTGGAATGTAGAGATTCCCTCCCCGAACGGTGATCTTCCAA
>JAGLGG010000146.1 GCA_023144145.1 Anaerolineales bacterium
CTGTTCTTGTATACTACCATTATCACCCATAGGGATCACGATTCAAGACGGGCTGTCCCAAAAGGACGTCATCCGCCCGTCAGGGAGCCAGTAATCTGATGTTTTTCAAATGGTCACCAGCAACCCCATGTGTACGGGCAACCGGCGACGAGCGTCAGCACGCGTTGCCCATACGCCCAGTGTATAAGATGAAGCGTAATGCATTCCAACACTTAGTAGACAACCCCCTGCCCTTCGATTAACCAATGAACTTAAATAATAAGAGGGCGACGCGAACCAAAGCTCACACACCCTCCTACGAAAGATATTCAATCAAAAAGGTCAGACTCTTCGAGCACCCTCCGCACCTCATCCTTTTCATCATCGCTTAAGGGCAGTAGTGGCGGTCTTGCCGTACCGCCCTTAAACCCCAGCATGTCCATTGCATTTTTGAGGCCAGGAACCCCCAACTTGACTGTCAATATTGTGTTGGGTTCAATCAGGCGCAATTGAGTAGCCCGGGCGTTGATCAGGTCTGCTTGATCGAAATACTCCTGGATCAATGCCAACTGTCTGGCAGCGATGTTTGCCAGTGCGCAGATGGTTCCGACACACCCAACCGCAAGCGCGGCCAAATAGAAACCACCGGACCCAGCCATCATGCTAAAGTCGTCGGGGGTTTTGAGTACTAAAGAACCAATCCTTGTGATATTCCCACCGCTATCCTTCATGCCGATAATATTCTCATGCGGTGCTAAACGAACTACTGCTTCGATTGGCAGGTCAAAACCTGTATTTGCCGGCACACTGTATAAAAGGATTGGGATAGGAGAAGCGTCAGCCACGCTTGAATAGTGCTTCACCAATGCATCCGTTGTCATTTTATTGGTGAAATAATTCGGACAAACAACTATAGCTACCTCTGCCCCTGCCTCAGCCATCATCTTAGTCATAGCAATTGTCGAGCGTGTTGATTCCATCCCCGTTCCGACGATTAAAACTCGATCTTCCGGGATCACTTCACGCGCAGTCGTGACAACCTGTACTCTTTCCTCAGCACTTAGATAGACAAATTCCCCATTAGATCCGCCAATAAGATAACCCGACAGCGGTTCTTCACCCAGCCTGTTCAAATTGAACCGGAGGCCTTCTAAATTAAGTTGTCCATCTTCAGAGAATGGGGTGGGTACAGCAGGTATGATGCCCGAAATTTGTGAGTAATTCATTTTTTTGTTTTCATAGGAAAGTTTATTGTTTTATAGGTTGAATTCGTCAACCGCCTTCTTTACCGCATCTCGAATGCTGCTATCAGGGATATGATCCACCTCATCATAGGCTTGATCGGACACCCAAATTCGCAAACTGCCATCGGACGCAGTTCCAAAATCAAGTTTATCGCCCAGGCTTAACCCCTGTTCATCCAGGATTTGTTTAACTCTTTCCTCAATCTGTTCGCTAATAATTGAAGAGCGAAACTCACCCTCTTCGATCTGTGCATCTGCAACATCGTCCAAACTAGATGGTGTGTATTGATAAGCGTCCCTGCGGCGACGGACGATTAAGTTCCATGCAATGAACACGATCAGCAGTGCAGCGCCGACAACTCCGACCGAAATCGCTAGATCTGAAAACTCAGTTATCATACATCCCTCTCTTTATGTTAAACACCTGTGAGAATTGCTCTGGCGGGTGCACCATCAGAGCCAATCAACTTTATTGGCAGGCTACATAAGTTGTATCTTCCCTGGCTGACTTCATTGAGGTTCAAACCTTCGAGGATCACAATGCCCGCCCCTAAAAGGATCTGGTGAGGTTCCTTACTTTGCTTGAATGGGGCGACGGAAAGATAATCCACCCCTACAAGCTGAACACCCTTACGGACCAACCATTCAGATCCGCTCTTGTTCACCCCAACGAAATCCGTTTGGAAAATGGTTTCACCCCTTGCCCACAAATCTGAATTGCTGGTCTTGAGGAGCAGACGCTTTGTTCGAGGCGGGATTCCTGCTTTCTCCAGAGTCTCAGCGTCAAGCACAGTGGCTTTGGAAAGATCGATTACGTATGCCCGACCAATCAGAAGATTTAATGGAAGGGCTTCAATTCCCTCTCCACCATCTAGAAAATGGACCGGCGCATCGATATGGGTGCCGATGTGCACTGAAGCGGAAAAGTGGGTCACATTCGCATTCGCCCCATCCTCAATTTTTGCCACACGCTTGAGGACTACGGGAGGATCGCCCGGCCAAACTGGCATATCTTCTGACACCCCCACGGAAATGTCATAAATCCGCATTCACAACCTCCAAGGTTCGCGCCACTCCGCTCAGTATGCTTGTACGGTGCAACCCTAAGGTTCAAACCTGAGCGCTAGACGACTTCCCCCACGGTGCTGGATTATAGAATCGATCTGATCTTTAGGCGAACGGGTGACCCCCCAGCCGGTGGGGGAAAACGTCCAGATCACATCTACTCTCGTGTGGATGTGATCAATTGCCTTTGAGGGTTTTCACTGTATGGACCTATGGCTATAATCCTTTTAGTTTGAATTTGAGGAGCAGGCTATGCACGACATGCAGCGTGTTGATGAAGCAATCTTAGAGAAGATTGAAAGCAGTCTTTCGGAATTATCAACATTATGTTCACAGCCAAGTATTTCGGCCCAAGGGCTTGGGATGGTGGAGTGCGCCCAACTTGTATCAGAAATGCTCTCTAAACGAGGGTTTACGTCTGAAGTTATGCCCTCAGATGGCTTCCCCGTCGTTGTAGCCGAGAAGAAAGGGCGCTTAGATAAAACGCTGTTGTTCTACAACCACTATGACGTCCAACCACCTGAGCCATTAGATCTCTGGCACTCCCCTCCTTTCGAACCCACAATTCGGGACGGCAAGATGTACGCCCGGGGGGTAAGCGACGATAAAGGGCACATTCAATGTCGCATCGCAGCCATCGATGCCCTCCTGACAGTAACGGATGAACTGCCCTGCAATATTAAGTTTGTGAT
>JAGLGG010000147.1 GCA_023144145.1 Anaerolineales bacterium
TCCCCTACAAGTATTTTTCTAAGATAAACGTAGGCTCAACTATCTTACGAACTTCATTTTCGTCATCAATAAAAGACCATTCGCCCGGGTCCTCCGATATTATCCGGTATCCCAATCGCTCGTAGAGACGCAATGCATCGCTGTTATCTTTCGCCACACCAATAAGAGCACGTTGAAAATTACCCCTCCGAAGAGCATCTTCGGCACTGGAGACTAATGAAGTTCCAACGCCCAGATTCCGATATTCTGAACGCACTCGGAATGAGTAAAAATATCCAGTTTTGGGCAACTTCTTAGGATCAGCAGATATGGTATGAAGCTGTATAAAAATCTGACCTATCAGCCTTCCTATCAAATCGGCTACTAACAAAATCCTATGCCCCCTCTTGGCTTCATTCATCGCTCGTCGGTAGAGGCGTCGAAAAATGCGATACTCGCCCTCCCATTCCAAAGCAGGTAGATCTTCGCTGCACGCGTTCCGGATTATAAAATTAGGCAAGGCTTCCATTCTGCTTCAACTTCTCAACCAATTTTTGCAGTAGTTCTACTTCCTCTTCGCTGTTCACAATTAATCCGTCAAGCCATGCGGCTCGTAAAGTCATCAATATTTTTCTGTACACAGGGCTGGGTGGAAGCCCAAGGTCCCGGAGTGTATCACCCGTAGTTATTGGGCTTACAAACCTCCATTCTGACAGATACTGACCGATTGCCTGGCGACATTCACCCTGATCCTTCATTCCGATCCACACCGCAATCAACGCACTTTCATGCGTATGCTCGAACAGCTCTACTAAATCGTTCGGAGATCTCTGATCACATTGCCCTGGTAGATGGCTCGCCAATTTGTTGGAGTCCAAAATGATTGATTGCATTGCAGCTGGAAAATGTAATCTGTTACAGAACGATTTTACATTTTCACCTTGTACCCGGAGCATCCACAAAGAATAAATGATTACTTCCAGCGGCAGTTCCTGTTCGACCTTCCAGTCTACGGGGCAAGAGAAATCTTGAGCCAGAGAGATCTTTTCCGCTACCCAATCGTCCCAAATGAGAGATGGGTGAATGCCCTTCAGAAGGCCCAGTTCTCCCAAACGCTCCAGAATCTTTTGGACCGCTTTCTCACTAAATACATGATTCATTTCATTTCGAATCCGCTCACCGCTCACACGATCAAGAAGAGGCAGGGCTGCGTGCAATAACTCAAGGGTTCTTGGTCCAATGGAAAACCCCAACCTTTGTTCCAACCGAACTGCGCGCAGCATCCTTGTTGGATCATCGACAAAGCTCAAAGAGTGCAAGACCCGAATATTTTTATCGCGAAGATCTTTCCCCCCACCCCAATGATCCTGAAGCTCTCCGTAGTGATGACCGTCTAACCGAATAGCGAGAGTATTGATGGAGAAATCCCTTCGATGAAGGTCCAATTTGATGCTGCTTTTCTGGACAGATGGCAATGCCGTTGGGTGAGTGTAAAACTCAGTCCTGGCGGATATCAGGTCCAAAGTTTTAGGAACCACAGGATGATCTGCATCCCTAATTTCAATTTTGTTGAGAAATTGCGAGTTAGCGAGGTCAATATTCCATTTAGCAGTTCCGAACCTCTGGTGACTACTTATACGTCCCCCGTATCTTTCTGCAAGTGCTCTCCCGAGCCCAATTGCATCCCCTTCAACGACCAAATCAAAATCGACGCTTGGAACGCCGAGTAACAAGTCGCGCACAAAACCGCCAACAATATAAAGTGCTGCCTTGCGCAGCTCCGCTTCTTCTGCCACCAACCTTAATAATTGCAGCATCTGACTTGGAAGAGCACTTTCCAATTGGCTCCGAAGTCTACCCACCTCGGGTGGTCCATCTTCCTGGAATAAGTTCTTCAAAAGATCTGTCCTCGTCACAATTCCTACAATATCGCCGCTTTGTGGATCTACTACAGGCACCTGTCCCCAACTGCTATCAATCATCAACCGCTGGAGGCGTTTAACAGAATCGGAAGGATTAACGTAGTAACTCCCAGCTTCCATTATGCTCGAAATTGGCCGTTTTCCCATTCCATGCGACATCGCTCGATCCACAGCTCTGCGAGTCAGTAACCCGACAATCTTCCCCTTTTCAATAACCGGGTACCCCTCGTGACCGAAGCGTTGCATCTGTTGAGATGCAGCCTGAATGCTCCCACCTGGATCCAGCAATTGTGGTCCGCGTGACATGATTTCCTCAACCGTCTTCTCGGGCTGGACGACGCCTGGCAACAATTTCAATAATTCGGCCTCCACGCTTTCGAGTTTCCTCCCGCGAATCAACGCCGCAGCCGCGCGGCTGTGTCCTCCCCCACCAAAATGTGATGCAATTTCAGAAACATCAATTGCGTCAGATGTAGAACGAGCAACCAGCTGGATGTGCTCATTTAAGTTTACTAATACGAATAGACCGGTGGGGTCGTATAAATCCCGGAGTTTGTGGGCGAGCGTCGATATCTCATCCGTAAATCCTCTTGCCGAAGCAAGGGCGATTATGATCGTATATCCATGAATCGAATGGGAAGAAACCGATTCAATTAATCTGTCATAAAGTTCGCGTTGTTGGCTGGATAGGGGATGATTCAAGAACTCAGCGGCGATGCTTAAATTTGCGCCTTTCTCAAGCAACCAGGCAGCTGCGCGCGCATCCCTTGGTGATGTAGTGCC
>JAGLGG010000148.1 GCA_023144145.1 Anaerolineales bacterium
GCCAAGCTCTTGGATCATCTCAACCAACAAGGTCGTAGCGGCGCCTGTTTCCTCAATGTGATGTGTCCAACCAGGATCGACTTCATCGCTTTGAGGATGATGATCGACCACATGAACTTTGGTTTTACCGGAAAAGCCCTTTACCGAAGAAAGGGTTTGAGTGTCCACTAGAATGATGGTCTCGAGTTGCTCACGCTTTAAATCCTGATACTCAATGAAAGGTAACCCATCACCATAAAGCGTGATATAGGCTCGAACGTTACGGTTGAGTCTGCGTGGCAATATAGGAACAGCCGCTGGATTGAGCAGGCTTGCCGCCAGCATAGAAGCGACAGCATCAAAATCCGCTTGTTCGTGGGTAAGAATTATCTTCATCTTCGGTACCAATGGTATCTTCAAATGGATTATGAATGAATGTGTCGAAAGGATCAACCCATGTGCGCGTGTGGCTGCCTGGCCCGACTATGCAAAATGTTTAAATTCCTAGGCATTCAAGCTGCCAAACCACCAGGGCTTCGGCATATTCCCGAGCTATCTAATGCGCGCTTTACCGATCATTAATATTTTCGTGATATCCGTTTGCATCGTCCTTGGATACAACAATCGCCCCTTGATAAGGTTGTAGATCAACCTCGATTGTATTCTCAACCACCGTTATGCCGCTCCCATTCAGTACATCTTCCAGGCCAGATTTCAGCGCGTATTGGAAAACCTTCGTATCAAGGGAGTTGTGCGAAGGTGTATCTGATGCATTGATGACAATAAGTGCAGTGCGACTCTCAATGCTCCGGGTGAAGGCTAAAAAGCCATTGTCATCATTCGTCACAATTCGCTCGAACCCCCCTCGGCGCAGCTGTGGCAATCTTTTTCGAAGGTCAATCAGCTTTTGAATAAATTCCCGATGTTGCATATCCCAAGTGCTTTCTTCCCAAGGAAATGCAGCCCTGCAATCCGGATCCTTTCCACCTTCAAGACCAATTTCATCGCCGTAGTAAATATGAGGCGCTCCTGGGAGGCTAAACTGGATTAAATTCATGAGTCTCACTTTATCGGCATTTCCATCACACTTGGTTTTCAGTCGCTTTGTGTCGTGAGACCCAAGGGTCAATAAATGCGAGTAGGAGTGCTCTTTAGGATAAACATTCAGCAATTCTTCAAGGCCCATCGAAAAATCTGTTGCCTTGATGCTTTGGTTAACGATTAAATCAAGGAGAAGATCACGTAAGGGATAATTCATCAATCCATCGAAATGATCCTTCCCTACCCAACGCGGATCAACTTTCCAAATTTCTCCAACGAGATATGCATCAGGATTTGAGCTTTTTACAACTTCACGAAATTCAGACCAGAAGGAATCATCATCGATGTCATTTGGTACATCCAATCGCCATCCGTCAATGCCCAGGTCGATCCAATACTTCGCCACATCAAAGATATACTGTCTCACCTTGGGGTTATTGGTATTAAACTCAGGCAAGCTTTTAATCTTCCACCAGGCGTTATAGTTTTCAGCATCATCTTCCCCATACGCCTCCAACGGAAAACGACGGACATGGAACCAATCTTGATAAGCCGAGTGTTGTTCATTTTCCAGCAAGTCCTGAAATGCAAAAAATCCCCTTCCGCAATGATTGAAGACCCCATCTAGAACGATCCTCACACCACTCTGATGCGACCGATCGAGCAAGGATTTGAAATCCGTCATTGTGCCGAATTTCGGATCGATTTCATAATAATTTGAGGTGTTGTAACGATGGTTGGAGGTGGCATGAAAAATTGGATTCAAATAAATTGCACTTATTCCAAGATCTAGAAAATAATCGAAATGGTCAAGAATTCCCCTGAGGTCACCGCCTTGAAAACCCCATTTCGTAGGCTTTGATCCCCAGGGTTGAACATTGGCGGGATCATTATTGGGATCGCCATTTGCAAATCGATCTGGGAAAATTTGATAAAAAACTGCGTCTTGAATCCATTCAGGAGTTATATTCATGCCCATCTCATTTTCTTTGTGATTGTTGTGGTTTACTTCCGATTCACCCACACTTATTGTCCATTCCCGCTCCAGAAGGTGAGAGCCTTCACGATATTTATCATCGCCCACTCGGATGACCAGTAGGGATCGTATTTGCGTCTAACCACATCAAAAGCCGCCGGCTCTAATTCCTCCGAAAAGAGGGCGTAGATTGCCTTTTGGGGGATCGCGATATTTTCCCTCATCGCATCCATCATCTCTTGAAGCCATCGAGTCTCGAAGGATAAATCGTTTAGGACTGGGAGTTGCCGGCCATTCGCATCTTGGGCAATGCTTGACTGTACCTCTTCGGTCAAGAGATAACGTGCGAACACCCACGCCGCGTCGAATTCTGTATTGGTATTTATGGCGCTAAAATAGATATTTCTGGTCCACGCGTATCCTGCTAGCTTTTGTCCAATCGCAGCGTACTCTGGCCATGGGTCAACTGCGATGCCCTCCTCACCAAACTCGTCCAAAAAATCATCCAGCTGCCATGATCCATCAACCAACCAGGCCGAATTTCCTGCCAAAAAAGCTTCCAGATCCTCATCTGAATTCTGGGTGCCCGAGCCAGCTTCTCCAAATGTTTTTAACAACCTTAACCAACATTCGATGTCCCGGCCGGTCAAGGCCAATTGTCCATCAAGGTCTAGGAATTCTGCCTCGCATGTCGAGAAATATGCACCCGTGTACAAGAAACCCAGCTCCACATTAGCGCCAACTTTGTTTTCTATCTCGAGCTCGTCCAAGCTCTGTGCGATCGCTTCAACAGAGGCTGCGGGAGTGGATACGATGTTTGGGTTTCGATATAAAACTATTCCCTGAAATGAAAAGGGTAAGCCGAAGATCGAGTTGACCTCTCGAACGCCATCCCATGCAATTGGGTGAACAAGCTCAATCATTTCTGGCGCGATTCTGTCCGTGATGTTTCGGATCAATCCCTCAGCGAACAGTCCCCGTCCCCAGCTCGCATCCCCAATCAAGATATCGGGAGCGCTGCCATCAAGAACCGCCACTCGATAGCTCTCTAATATTTCATCTGGGGTATGATACGCAATCTCGATTTGAACAGATGGAAATAACTCTCTGAACTCATTCAAATGCTGAGTAAGCGCTTGAATCTCTCCTGTAGTCCAATCTAACCAGACTTGAACCGTCCCTTCTACATCTGGCACTTCAGTTGAGGTAGGCCTTGGGTCCACGGTAGGAGTTGGAGGCCGTGGCGAGGAAGTGGGTGTCGGAATTGCTGGCGTTGGTTCTGTTGTTGGAGTCAAGGTAGGTTGAGAAGAACAAGCTGAAAAAACGAGCAAAAGTATTATTGCTCGAAGGAATATGATGATAGTATTTTTCACTTCAGCCAATCGGTCTTTCATTCCAGTCCCATTATTGAGGGCCGTCCCCAAGTTCACGAGTCTACCATATGGATGACTAGCGTTCCGTCCAACGTGATTCTTTAGAAAGGATAGATAAAGGATGGAACAACGTAAGCATTTGTCAAGGATGTAGTAACCCGGATTATGAATGGTACCTTTATCCTTGACATAGCACTAGGCTGCCTTTTGCTAAAATCACATTAATCTAAAAATAGACATAGTCTTTCAATGTGGGGGTTGTCCCGAAAGGATGTTTTTCATCCGTCAGGGGGCCAAAAAATCTGATATTTTGTGATTGGACGTCAACGACCCCAAGTGTACGGGCAACTGGCGACGTGCGTCAGCACGCGTTGCCCATACGCCAAGTTCATTGTTATTTCACAATATTCTCGAGTACTTTTGCGACAGTACCCCCACATATACCACTCCACTCGATTCGAGGGGGTTTTTCAGGGCACCCATATATAGAAATTATTTTATTACGAGTGAAGAACCCCGCAGCAAGTATGGTGTATTCTGGCTTTTTCCCATAAATACTTCTATGAGCACAGACGTGTATAATGACCCAATGGAAACGCACGGATCAACTTGGAGAATCATTCTTTCTCCGGCTGCTCGTGGCGCTTGGAACATGGCAGTCGACGAGGCCATTTTAGAGGCCACCGCAGCGGGGGAGTCACCTCCTACATTACGCCTGTACTCTTGGGCCCCTCCCTGTTTGTCCGTGGGGAGCGCACAACCGATCTCGCAGATTGATCTTAATAAACTCCATGAACTCGGTTGGGACATCGTACGTCGACCCACGGGAGGTCGGGCAATCTTACATACTGACGAGATAACGTACGCTGTTGCTGCGCCAATGCACGATCCCAACTTTGAGGGGGGTGTATTGCACAGTTATCGATATTTCAGCGAAGGATTGATTGCCGCGTTATCAATTTTGGGTCTGGAAGTTGAAATTCAACCCGAGGTGGCGCTAAATGAAGCCGAACGATCTCAACCTGTTTGTTTCGAATTACCCAGTTCGTATGAATTAACTGTAAAGGATAAAAAACTGGTTGGAAGTGCCCAATTGCGTCGAAAGGGAGGTGTGCTGCAGCACGGCACAATGCCTCTCAAAGGGGACATTGGGCGGATTTCACTTGTCCTATCATTTAAAGATGATGACCTTCGACGACAATCCCAAGTGAAAGTGCGAGATCGGGCAAGCCCATTGGATGCATTGCTAGGCCACTCTGTTTCATGGGCTCAAGCCGCTGAGGCAATCACTCAAGGATTTTCAAGAGCACTGGGCATGAATTTCGAAACTTCTCAGCTAACAAAAAAGGAAATTCAACGTGCAGAAGAGCTCCTCCAAGAACGATATGAAAACCAATCATGGACCGAACGGCTTTAGGTGAAGTTGAGCGGGATCGGAATGCCCTATTTGGAATCGTGACAACTTTGTAAAAAAGAATGGTCCAAAATTTATCTATAGGATATGAAGCCGAGCCATTGATAGACATATCAATTGGATCCGCTGAAAAATTCACTCAAAAATGCACATTGCAATTTCTGTAAAAATTAACCAAATACGAATACTTAGTATGCTCTGCTTAATATCTATTGTGTTAATGGGTTGCGTGGAGCAAGATACCGCAATCCTTCAAAACGAACCAACGATTACGCCGACACCTTCTGAAAGGGCCACTGAGGTACGAACTACACCCACAGATACAGCTACCTCTACGCCTAGCAAACCAACTTCAACGCCGACAGTGGAGCCTGTTCAAGCGATATCGAACGCCGAAGGACCTTCAGCGAAGCGACTCCCCATTCTCGAATACCACGAAACTTCCTTCACAATGAGCGGAAATCGGGTAAGGATGCGGGAGGAATGGTTCCTCGAGCAAATGGAATGGTTAAAGGAGAACGGTTTCGGAACGCTCTCACCCGAGCAACTCATTGAATACGTCAATGGCAATTTTCTGCCGCCCGAACGAAGTATTGTGCTTACCTTTGATATTGGGGCAGCGAAATTTGATGAATATAACGAGGTGATCGTGCCAACTCTGAGAGAATTTGGTTTCGAGGCTCTCTTCTTCGTTCTCCTAAACGCCATCACAGAAGACGGTGAGGGAAACACAATCAGTTGGAATGACCTTCGAGATTGGCAAAGTGAAGGGGTCATTTCAGTGCAATCTCACGGTGTATACCACCCTGACTACCAACTTCTCAATTTCAATCAAATGGTGTGGGACGCCCAAACCTCATTCATTAAAATTGAAGATGAAATAGGTGAGGCGCCTAAGATCTTAGCCTTCCCGTTCGATTCAGTTCCTGAGAAGAATTTAAACTTGCTTATGGAGCGCGTAGGCTACCAATTAGGGCTTGCGGGAACTCGGCTGGAACGCAGTGTGCTTCCGGGAGATGCGGATCGTTATTCTCTTCCACGTTACTATCCCTATTCCAATGACGATGTCTATCCCTACATGTCCAACAGGCTCGGGTGGACATTCCCGGAAATGATGCTGGATGCGATTCACGATCCAGATGAAAAATCGTGCGTTGATCAGGATACCGTCACAGAAACGCCTCCAATGGCGGATCCCTATATCCCCCATAGTTTAGATAATCTATTGTCTTATTGTTCCAGAGACATACCCGACAAGCTTTATGGGCTGGATCAATATGCAGCATTTCCATCTGATATCAGCTCTTGCGCTCAACAGTTACTCGGAAGCGATATTATCATCAAACCCACATGCAATTATGGACCAGCCATTATCCCTGAAGCAATCGTCCTTCATTTTACCTACGGACCCTACTTGGCAACCGTCAATGAATTCCGCGAGAGTGAGTTGGAAAGCAGCGGACATTACATCATCAACCGTGACGGAACCATTACACAAATGGTGCCTGAAGTTCTAACTGCGAATCATATAACTTGCTATGGCAATCGGGCGATGTGCACCGAAATTTGTCCAATATGTGAGAATGATGAAGGCAGGTTAAGTGAGCCGAAGTTTCGATCTATTGGCATAGAGTTGGTCAATGTCGGTCGATTGCGCGGAGAGCCGGGAGACTTTCGTAACCCTGACGGGTCAGTCTTTACAGGCTTAGTTTATGAAGACGATCAGATATTTTGGGGTTATCGCTATTGGGAGGATTACCCTCAAGTGCAGATCGATGCTCTAAGGATCCTGCTAATAGATCTGATGCAGCGTTGGAACATTCCGTTAACTCGGGTCCTGGGTCACGGTGAAATACAGATCAATAAAATTGACCCAGGCCCAGCTCTTAATCTGACTTGGGATCGCACCGGTATCCCCAGGAGGGAGCCGATTTTCAACACGGAGTTTTTTTTACCCGAATCCAATTGCACGGTGTCACTTGATGCCAACGGCCTTTCCGCTCCCTAACTTGATGGTTCCTGATTCCAACGAGTATCCCACGAACAGCCTCCCGCCCTTGTGGTTTTGAGTTCGGAGTCATACACTGATAATATGCATGTCGGGGCAATTTCCATTGAAATTCGGCTTCCTGGTTGTCATAGCTTGAAAGACAAGCGCAAACGCTTGAAGCCACTTCTCACTGGTTTACATCGCCAATTTAACATTTCCGCGGCGGAAATAGCACAAAATGATCATCACCAATTAGCGACAATCGCTTGTGTTGTTGTCAGTAATGAGTCTCGGCACGTTCAACAAATTCTTTCTAAGATCCCTTCCTGGATCGAAAACCGCCGACCAGACATCCAAATTATTGACGATGAAATAATCATGCTCTGATCCCAGATTCTTTCTTCTGGCAATTACCCGCCCAAGAGAAGGAAGGTTTGCTCGACAGGCACTTGAGCTGTTAACGCAAAAATCACGCAGCGAACTGCGTGATTTTTATTAACCTGATTTCTCTGAACTTTGCCTAACTTAAGCCGCTTGCATACTTTCGACGAGTAAACGGCGTCGAACAAGTGCATTAAGGCGGGATGCAAGTAGACTGGCGTGGACTGGTTTTATTAGGTAATCATCTGCACCTGCATCTAAAGCACGCGCAACACTGGCAGGCGCCCCGAGCGCTGAGAGGATCATAATGGGAACATCACTGAACGTGCGAATCCTCTCACAGACCTCCCAGCCATCCATTTCAGGCATAAGAAGATCAAGAATTACAACATCCGG
>JAGLGG010000149.1 GCA_023144145.1 Anaerolineales bacterium
GCATTATCCCTACATGCATCGATGCCCTCTTCCCCTGAAAAAATAGCTTGAACTTGAAAATCACGACCTCGTAATAGAGTTCTGAGCATCATCGAGAAATCAGGATCATCGTCAATTAACAAAATCTCAATCGCCATAATACCTTCCATCAAAGTGTCTCCATTATGCCGGAAATCTCATAGCGTCGACCTTACAGGTGACTATCATTGAATACCATTCACCTTATTTGGTTTAGGTCCTTGCAAGTTTAAGCGTTGGTACAGGGGATCATCCACAACAAATGCGAGCGATATCAATTCCATCTGCATTTGTGGCGCATTTATACTCCATACAAAAATCTAATGTGACCATCGACCTGCTTGCCCAAATTTTGCATACAGTCTATGATTGTCCGGTGTAAATTTGTTCCCAATAACGAATGCTTATGAACGAAACTATTACTGATTCAAAAATAACTAGTGTTCCCTGCCCTAATTGTGGTGAAGCTCTTCCAAAAGATGCGAAGACCTGCCCTAACTGTGGTGTCGACCTTCTGTTGATGACTTTGCTCACAGAACGATCCTATCTCGATGGCCTTCCCGGCGCTGCTCCAATCTCAGCAGCACCCGAAACCTTGATCCCCAGAATTGGTGATTATTTACTCGACCACGGTCTTATCACAGAAGAGCAATTAGAAAGTGCTGTAGAGCAGCAGAAGCTCCTCGCCGAAAATAAGGATCATCGCCTGCTTGGGCAGACGTTGATCGAAATGGACTATATCGATGCCGAGACGCTCGATTTAGCCATAAATCTGCAGATTATCGAACTCCACACGGCGTTACGAGAGGCCAATAGGACCCTAGAACAGCGAGTTGAAGAACGAACTGTGGAGTTGAAGAGTGCACTCGAGAGATTGAGCGAAGCCAATCAAATTAAGGCCAACCTGATCTCAAACATCTCACATGAACTGCGAACTCCCCTTGCTCACATCAAAGGATATGTTGAACTTATCAGGGATGAGGACTTAGGTGTTCTGACTGACGATCAAAAAGATGCAATACACGTCATGCAGAGATCCACACTCAGACTTGAAAGCCTGATTGATGATTTGATCGAATTCTCTACCGCAGCCCGAGGGGGGATAACGCTCAACATTGAGCCAGTAAACATAACCGACCTGACCAAGAGCGTTCTCAGTCAGTCACTCAAGAAAGCAGACAAGGGAGAGGTGAAATTGAAGATCGCCCTTGAAGAGCATTTGCCCAATCTCAATGCTGATCCTGCTCGATTGGAGTGGGTCCTTTACCAGTTGGTCGATAACGGCATTAAATTTACTCCCTCTGGTGGTGAGGTCATTGTAGGTGCAAAGTTGGAGGGGGAAACAATCAAGGTTTTCGTCGCTGATACTGGAATTGGAATTCCACCTGACCGGATAGAGGAGGCATTCATCCCCTTTCATCAGTTGGACGGATCGGCAACTCGGCGACATGGAGGAACTGGTCTAGGATTGGCGCTGGTTAAACTGATCCTTGAATCTCATGTAAGTGAATTGAACATTGAAAGTTTCAAGGAAAAGGGAAGTCTGATCAGCTTTACCCTACCCATTGTGCCCGAGAACGAATGACTGGACCATTAGTTCCTCCCGGACCCCTTACAACCGGCACTGAGCTCAATGCTGTCTACGCCATTGCTCGTGTTGTTGCGGAGACATATGATACTGAAACGGGGCTCGACACCGTTTTTCGACTCGCAAGAACGATTTTCATTTTTGATATCGTTTCGCTATACCTGCAAAGTGAAAAGACCGGAGATCTCGAGCCGGCTTATGCATCTGCGCTAGGGCGGGGACGATCGCAAGAGGCCGAGCTCTCTTGGGGAGAGCCAGCTGCTCGCGAAGCCTACCGAACCGGCCAAACCGTATTGCGACAGGAGGATGCCGGTCCATCAGTCAAAGGCCGTGAACGCAGAAGAGATTATCTGGGCTTACCAATGCTTGTGGGAGGTAGATGCGTTGGAGGATTGGTATTTGGTCGGTTTGGCGGCCCTTCCTTTCCCCCCGAACATATCCGCCTAGCGGAATTCGTTGCGTGGCACGTTGGTCAATTGCTGGAAAATCGACGCTTAGCCCACCGAATCGCCACCCTTGAGGCGCAGCGTGAATTAGCCCGAATGCAGGATGAATTCATTTCTACGATCTCACACGAATTGAGAACCCCTTTAGGGTTTATCAAGGGATATGTTACAACTCTTTTGCGCGAAGACGTGGATTGGAAACCTGAGACAAGGGTTGAATTCTTACGCATTGTCGATGATGAATCCGATCGCTTACGTGAATTGATAGATAACCTGCTCGATTCATCAAGATTGGAAAGCGGTCGACTAGGGATGACATGTGTACCAACGCGTATTGCCACCTTGATCCGAGACGCATCCGAGCGCACGAGATCAGCACACCCAGAGATGGATTTGCGCTTGGAAATCGAAGAAAACTTACCCTCTGCAGATGTTGATGCGACCAGGATCTCACAGGTATTGGATAATTTACTCTCCAATGCACATAAATATGCACCGGATAGCACGGTTACGATTGTTGTAAAGAATTTAGATGATAATATTCGTATCGAGGTTAAAGATTTCGGTCCAGGAATCCCCACGGAACACATTCCCCACCTTTTCGAGCGGTTTTATCGCGTACCAGGGGAAACCAGCACAATCCGAGGCACCGGTTTGGGCCTATACATCTGCCGCAAGATTGTTGAAGCTCATAGCGGTAAAATAGGCGTACATAGTAAACTTGATGAAGGATCTACCTTTTATTTCTCGCTACCAACCATCGCGATAGCTGAGACAAACAATTCGGAGAAGGATGATGAGTGAAAATAAAGCCATCCTGGCAGTTGATGACGACCCCCGCTATCTTCGCCTAGTCGAAGTAAACCTGATGGCGGAAGCGTATGATGTACGAACAGCAATGAACGGTCAACAGGCCGTCGAGGCTGTGGCATCGGACCAACCAGATTTGATTTTACTGGATGTCATGATGCCAATAATGGATGGATTCACGGCTTGTGAACGAATTCGAGAATTTTCAAATGTTCCGATCATCATTCTGACTGCCAAGGGTGAAGAACGTGACCGCGTTCGAGGGCTAGACGCTGGGGCGGATGACTACATCGTTAAACCATTCTCAGCACAGGAATTGCTTGCGCGCGTGCGTGCGGTGCTAAGGCGCGCTGAACGAACAATGACCGATCAATACCACAAACCTATCATCCAACATCATGAGCTCAAGCTGGACCTTGCCCGGGCGCAGGTTTTCTCAGATAGCGATGAGGTTTCACTAACCGCAACAGAGTATAGATTGTTGCAAACTCTCGCCACGACAATGGGTCGAGTCCAGACCCCAGAGGAGCTCCTTGCTTCTGTGTGGGGGCCTGAGTACAGGGATGACAAGGAGATTTTGTGGGTTTGTCTGAGTCGTTTACGGCAAAAGATCGAACCAGATCCCAAGAGCCCCATTCACATTGTCACTCGTCAAGGCCTTGGGTATTTGATGCCTCCCGTCGAGGATGAGACTGCAGAAGCCTAAGCGTCATCCTTTAGATTCATACCTCACATATCGGAAGGTTGAATCCAAATTTCCTCCTTATGCGCTGCATGGTTATAGGGAGTTCCCACGAATTGTATTCGTGGTGCGGAAATTGATCACATCTAGAACCTTAGCGTCTGCTTATTTTCAAATGCTCTAATTTTTTTATACAGCTTTTTCAGGTAGTTCCCGATTAGGTTGTTCTGCTATAATCCGGTCGACGATGCCTCAGAGGGAGAGATCAATGACAGAACAGCAAGAAATTTTGCTGCGCAACAAAGTTCTTGGTGCAACGCTGCGCCAAGCCCGGAAGAAATCCGGGAAAAGTTTAAAGGAAACTGCCGCCCTTATTGGGACCAATCCCGGTAGATTGTCTGCTTATGAACGCGGCCTAAAAGCCATCTCCCTACCCGAATTAGAATTGTTTGCGTTTCAACTGGACCTACCAATTCGAGGGTTATTGGGAGACGATGTTTCAAGCACATCCTCCAAATCTAATATTGACCCAAAGGTTCTGATTTCGCTCAGACGAAGGATGATCGGTGCGCTCCTGAAAATACACCGGATCGAATCAAATCTTTCAATCCGTAAACTATCAAGGGAATCACAACTCCCAGCAAGTCGGATCTCTGCCTATGAGCGCGGCAGTCGATCCATTCCCTTGAATGACCTTGAGATCCTCGCCGAAAAACTCGGACGAAAGCCTGAGGAGTATGTTGACAGTGACGGCCCTATCGGTACTCAAGAAATCCAGCTTAAAACTATTGAAATGCTCTCAAATCTTCAGCCCGACCTTCGAGAGTTCCTGAGCAATCCTGTAAACGAACCCTATCTCCGATTAGCAAAACGTCTCAGTGAACTGGATGTGGATCGCTTGAGGACCGTTGCTGAGGGTCTCCTGGAAATCACCCTGTGATAGAACCAATAAAATCACCCTCAGAACTTGCGGATGGCGCAAAATCAGCCTTTGAACGCGGCGATTTCGATCTCGCCATTGAGGGTTTCACAGCCGCGCGAGACAGTTATCAAGAGTCTGGCGAACATCTCTTGGTAGCCGAAATGTCGAATAACCTTTCAGTCGCACTTCTCCAAGCTGGAGCGCCAGAACAGGCATTGGCAGAAGTCGAACAGACCCATCAGGTATTTCTAGCTGCACCTGATGAGTTCAAAGCGGCACTCGCATATGGAAATCTAGCCTCTGCACTCGAAGCTGTGGGCCAGCGTGAGAAAGCCGAAGAAGCAATGGAGCAAGCGATCCGGCTTTTTAAAGAGGTTGGAGATAAGGAACATCTTATGCACTCAGTGAGAGCATTATCTGAGCTTCAACTTCGAAGGGGTCGCCCTCTTGATGCCGTGAGTACTATGCAAAACGGTTTAGAGCAGCAACCAAAGTTGAATGTGAAATACAACCTTCTTCGAAGGATATTGAGTATCCCCTCTCGCCTTATGGGGCGCTAAAAATTTCAATCCACAATACGGACCCATCCAATGATTCCTGACAATTGGAGTATTCGTCAATCCAGCGAGCGCGATCGAGGGATCGTTTCAACGTTACTACATACGGCAGAGAAAAAACACCAGCACCTCGATTGGCTTGAACCGAACGATTTACTAGATCAATCGCCATTTCTTCTTTGTTTCAACCGAAACACTCTCATTGCTTGCATGGCATGTCCCCCAGAAACAGCTGAAAGTGCCTGGATGAGGATTCTGGCAATCAAGGATCACAGCGCGCTTCACCTTGCCTGGGACCAGCTTTGGCCAGCGACATTATCTGAACTTGTTCAGCTTGAACTGCAATCTCTTGCAGTGCTAGTACTTCCAAGATGGTTAGAGGATTTACTCATAAACGCAAACTTCATCGCCACCAACCATGTGGTCTTCTATGAGTGGAATTCAGGCAATCCCCCTGAATTCTCAAAGCCACCAGGTACCCTACGGGGCATGCGCCCATCCGATTTAGGAACGATTTCTGAGTTAGATCATCGAGCCTTTGGCCGATTGTGGCGAAACTCAAGCGAAGAATTACGTAATGGGCTGAAGCAGAGTACTCTCGCAACTGTTTTCGAACAAGAAGGAGAGATCATTGGTTACCAGTTCAGCACCGCATCAGCCTGGGGAGGACACCTGGCCAGGTTGGCTGTTGATCCCGAACATCAGGGAAAAGACATTGGAACCGCATTGGTTACTGATTTAATACGCCAATTTTCAAAACGGGGTTTCCAACGGATAACCGTCAACACCCAAGGCGACAACGTCATATCTCACCGGCTCTACAGACGTTTAGGGTTTAAGGAAACGGGAGATCGATACCCGGTCTATGAGTACATTTTCGCGCAATGAATGGTTGCGCGTTTCAAGTTTTTGCATAAGTTTCCGAGAGTTCCCCAATTTCACTCTTTCTCAATTCACACGTGAATGCGCTTCCCGCCCGGGGATATTCAATACATTTTCCAGCAAAGGCAACTCTCATACTGCCATTGGCTCCGGCGTGAGCGCCTGGGCTGCTGGATTTGCGACGGCTCCCACGCCGCCGATTACCCGGGCATGGGAGTCCGGGCTGCTGGATTGGATTGTGGTGGGTTCCGATTCAGTCAACCCCCGGGGGTCTAGCCAAAAAAACTGTGCTAACCAAATAGCTGCTTAGACCCCCGGG
>JAGLGG010000015.1 GCA_023144145.1 Anaerolineales bacterium
ATTCTGTGCTTCATTGGACCTCCCGGAGTGGGGAAGACTTCTCTAGGACAATCAATTGCACGTGCCATGGGACGTAAGTTCATCAGGCTCTCACTCGGTGGAGTGCATGATGAAGCCGAAATTCGCGGCCACCGAAGGACATACATTGGGGCAATGCCTGGGCGAATTTTGCAAACTATGCGTCGAGCCGAATCACGCAATCCGGTATTCATGTTGGATGAGATTGATAAGCTCGGACGTGATTTTCGTGGAGATCCAGCCTCGGCACTCTTGGAGTTGTTGGATCCCGAACAAAATCGCGAATTTCGTGATCATTATTTGGAAGTTGCATTTGATGTCTCTCAGGTAATGTTTATTACAACTGGAAATTGGATCGACACGATTCCCGCACCGCTTTTGGATCGGATGGAAGTGATCCGACTATCTGGCTATACCGAGGGAGAGAAGTTAGAGATTGCCAAAGGATATCTCATCCCGAGACAAATTCGGGAAAATGGGTTGATGGAGAAAGAGATTTCCTTTACGGGGGGTGCGTTAAGGCGAGTGGCCCGATCATATACGAGAGAAGCTGGCGTCCGAAATCTCGAGCGGGAAATTGGACGGTTATGCAGGAAAGTCGCAACACAAATAGCTGAAGGAAAAGTCAAAAAAGTAAAAATCACCGAAGAGTCCGTAACGGAATATTTGGGCAAGCCGCGTTTCTATGGAACCGAGGAGATCGCAGAACGGACCGCGATCCCGGGTGTTGCTGCCGGATTAGCCTGGACCCCGGCTGGAGGGGATGTTCTCTTCATTGAAGCCGCCTCGATGCCGGGCGGAAAAAACTTTCAATTAACTGGATCTCTCGGTGATGTTATGCAGGAGTCCGCGCGCGCGGCGCTTTCTTATGTAAGGTCGATATCGGAGGACATGCAGATTAAGGATGGTTATTGGAGGAATCATGATATCCATCTTCACATTCCCGCAGGAGCACAACCGAAAGATGGTCCTTCGGCTGGAGTGACAATGGCGGTAACCTTGGTTTCATTGGCAACTGGAAGACCCGTAAGAAGCGATGTTGCCATGACGGGTGAAATAACGCTGCGTGGAAAAGTACTGCCTGTCGGTGGTGTAAAAGAAAAGGTTCTTGCTGCGCATCGCTCCGGGATCAAAAAGGTAATTCTCCCAAAACGGAATAAGATAGATATTGAGGAGATTCCTGAGGAAATTCGGGAGGAAATGGATTTCGTTTATGCCGATAGCGTAAAAGAGGTAATTCAAGCATCGCTCAAACCAAAGCCTCGGCGTCGAACAAGGAAAATTGCTGAGCCCGCGATTGCGAAGAAAGAGTCAAGCACTAAGACGAAGAGAGCTAAGCAATCCGCTAAGAAAAGGGATAAATAGTAACAAGGATAAAATAACTGAATGAGAATGTATTTATGACTAAAGTAATGATCGTTGATGATGATCGCACCATGGTTTCACTGCTTAAAATCCTTCTCGAGATGGATGGATATGAGGTGGTTAATGTGACCCAGGGTGGAAATTTTTTACCAAAAGTGCGAGAGGAGAAGCCGGACATTGTTCTACTCGATGTTTTCCTGACCAATATGGATGGAAAAGAACTTGTGGCTGAATTGAGAAATACTCAAGATGTCTCGGATATGAAAGTTGTGATGACATCAGGAATGGATTTGGCAGATCAATGTGCAACTGCAGGAGCAGATGCATTTTTACTGAAACCTTATACTCCTGAACAACTCATGAGTATTCTTAAAGAGAATTTGGGAAATACCGGTGGCAACTCTATACAGTCTGGGGGGGTTTTGGAATAGTGGCACACAAGAGAAGATCAAGTAAAAGGAAGAGTAGTTGGAAACGAGCGGATCTTCACCTTCATACACCGGCCTCGAGTGACTATCAGGAGCCGGATGTATCTTTTTTGGATATATTGCGGAGATGTGAAGAGCGAAAACTAGATATCGTGGCAATCACTGACCACAACACTGTGGCAGGATATCGAAATTTAATCAACGAGATTCAGCAATTGAAATTGTTGGAAAATCTGGATCGAATCCAACCAGAGGAACGTCAAATTCTTGAGGAGTACAATCGTTTGTTGGCAAAGGTCCTGGTTCTTCCAGGATTTGAGTTTACCGCGACATTTGGATTTCATATTTTAGCAATTTTTAATCCAGAGAAGGAACTGCGTGATATTGAGCACTTATTACTTGATCTAAATATCCCCTCTGATGTTTTAGATCTAGGATCATCAACCGTTGGAGCAACCTCGGATGTGCTCACTGCCTATCAAGTGATTGATGAAGCTGGTGGGATTGCGGTCGCTGCACATGCAAATTCGACCAACGGCGTTGCCATGCGAGGCTATCGATTTGGGGGACAGACAAAGATCGCCTACACGCAAGACCCGCATCTAGCAGCCTTAGAGGTTACGGATTTAAACCTGAAGGGAAGGCGAACAACTGCTGCATTCTTCAGTGGGACCAAGCCCGAATACCCACGCCGCATGCATTGTATTCAAGGTTCTGATGCTCATCGCCTGCGAACAAACCCATCCAATAAAAAGAATTTGGGAATTGGGGATCGAACCACAGATATACTGCTTGAGGAAATCAGTTTTGAAGCGGTGAGAGCGCTTTTTCTCAGTAATGATTTTGCGCGGACGCGTCCACGCTGGGCGGCCTCGGAAGAGGTATTCGATTTTGTTCAGCAGGCGCGCGAGGATGGGCCAAGTTTCCTTCAAGATTTTCATGAAAGCATAACTGTGAGTGGTGGAAAGCGATATGCTGTTATTGCAGATGTATGCGCCCTCGCCAATGCAAATGGGGGAACGCTATTTGTTGGGTCAAGTAGCGATACAAAGAAACCGGTTGTTGGGGTCTCCAGTCCACAAACTACAATACAACAGTTGACTAACGAGATAAGCACTCGGATCAGCCCACCAATTTCTTGTCAGATGGACGTTCTCTCAACCAAAGGGAAGAATGTAGTCCGGATTCTAGTTCCTCGTGGGGAGGACTCACCTTACGCAGTCGATGACAACAAGATCTATGTTCGCGGTGAGGCAGATACAGGTCTCGCAATTCGGGATGAAATTGTTCAGCTAGTAAAACGAGTCGAACGATCTGAGATAGCAATACCGGTAACTGAAGAGAAAATTGAATCTGAAAAGGCTGATGATTTGAAACTTCACTCACCTCGGACGGGTGTCGAGGTAGTTGGTGATGAAGTGCGCGGGGATACACGCTATTTCGCTATGAAAGATTTGCGAAACGGAAATGTAGTCAAAAACGTAACGAAATCATCTGCACGGCGTCTGTGGGCATACGCAATTTCGCAGTTCATCAAATTGCCCAAGAATTTGGAAAAAGCAGATATCGCCTGGACTGGTGAAATTGGAATCCTGAAGCAATATAAGCAAGGAAAGCGTAAAAGGTTTGACTTAGCTCAGAAAGCTGCCGAAAGGATAAAGATTTATTTCGGTGTAACTGAAGATGGAATCCATGGGGAATGGAGGCCGTTAGTAGGATTGGATTCCGAGTAAACGCATTGTGGCATAGGTGTCAAACTGACGCTCATCCTTCTTGACAAACCCCACTACTCATCATAAAAAGTTTTGAAAATGATGCAGTTGGTCATTAATCACGAATTTTGTATCAAATCAATTGGTTGGGAGAGCTCTTATGAGAGTCGCAGTATTGACGATTTCCGACCGTTCGTCGCGCGGAGAACGGGAAGATAAATCGGGTCCAGCTTTGGTTGAGATGGCGGATCGATATGGTTGGGAAATAACTCATACTTCTATCGTCTCTGATGACCAAAGTGAAATTGAAAATTTGCTAATTAAATGGACAGATTCCGGAGAAATGGATGTGATACTGACAACCGGCGGGACCGGATTTGCACCCAGGGATCATGCTCCAGAGGCCACCAGAGCAGTATTAGATCGTCTCACG
>JAGLGG010000150.1 GCA_023144145.1 Anaerolineales bacterium
CATATGAAGAGGATGAGGCCTCACGAACAAGCGCCTTTCAGAAGGCGGCTAACACCATTGGCGTCGATCAACTCAAACTGGGGTTTGAACCGTTATCAATGCGAGCCTTCGAGCTACATCTGATGAAAAATAGTATGCCCGGTACATCCTTCATTTCGGCGCCTGGTGTTACTGCCGAACTCAGAAACATCAAGGATGATTTCGAGATAAGCTCAATTCACAAGGCAGTATCTATCGCCGAAAAGGCGATGATGGACACTATTCCCCTGATCAAGGTTGGAATGACCGAGCGTGAATTGGCGGCCGAGTTAGTCATCAAACTTTTTCGTTGTGGTTCGGAACCTGAGCTGCCATTCTTCCCCATTGTGGCCTCTGGCCCCAACAGCGCCCTTCCCCACGCCGTTCCCACCGATCGCAAATTTCAAGTCGGCGATTTATTAATCATGGATTGGGGCGCGAGGGTGAACGGCTATGTATCCGATCTGACACGCACATTCGCAATTGGTGATCTTAGTGATGAACTGAATAAAATATACGAGGTTGTGAAAACAGCCAACCGCGCTGGAATCAAAGCAATTGGACCTGACATTCCCTGCAGCGATATCGACCGTGCATCTCGATCGGTAATCACATCAGAGGGTTTCGGAGAGTATTTCATCCATCGAACAGGTCATGGTTTTGGACTTGAGGCGCATGAAGGCCCCTATATTCGTGAGGATAACGAGGAGCTCCTGGCTCCTGGGATGACATTCACTGTTGAACCAGGGATTTACATCCCAAATCAGGGGGGCGTCAGAATCGAAGACAATGTGTTCGTAACCTCAGATGGGGGCGAAACACTCTCCACTTTCTCAAGGGAGTTGCAGATTTTATCATGACCATCATCCGAAAGGAGGGCGCGCCCTTCTTCTTCAAACGCGGAAAGATTGGGTGCCTCTTGGTGCATGGCTTCACCGGGGCACCGAAGGAGATGATTTGGCTGGGTGAACAATTAGCCCTACGAGATTACACTACTTTGGGAGTCAGACTTTTCGCACACGGGACCAATCAAAACGACATGCTTCGCGCTCGCTGGCGAGATTGGTACCTCTCTGTAGTAGATGGCTATCATTTGCTAAGTGGTTGTTGCGAAGATATCTTCGTTATGGGACTATCCATGGGCGGCGTGCTCGCCTTTCTGCTGGGTTCACAATTCCCAGTGACAGGGATCGCAGCTCTCTCAACCCCCTTTTTCGTGCCAGATGCTCGCGTTAATATGCTCCGACCCTTGATCCCTCTCGTCTCAACATTCTGGAAATTCGCTTCAAAGGGCGAGTCGGACTGGGTCGACCCAGAAGCCAACAAGGATCACTTCGAATATCCTGGGTATCCGTTGAAAGGAGCAAACGAACTGCATTTCTTGTTGAAAGAAATGCAAGAACGTCTCCCTTCGGTGACTGCCCCTGTGCTAATTATCCATTCCAAGAGAGATCGATCTGTCTCAGAAGAACATCCCGAAAAAATATTTAAGAATTTAAAAACGAAGCATAAATCCATTCTATGGCTGGACAATAGTGGCCATGTGATCACCCTTGATGCTGAAAAGGACAGGGTTTTCCAAGCGGTCGCTGATTTCATTGAAAGCGTGGTTGCTCACAAAGATATGTGAATCAATTGCGCGTACCCGGACGTTTAATACCGCTGAAGTAACCCTCTCAGGAGGGTAATGGGAAAATCATGTTGCCAAGCATCAAAAGGGGCGGAGAGTCGTTTTTCTACCCGGGAGGAGATCCTGGCTGTTTAGTGATCCACGGTTTCACAGCCAGCCCACAAGAGGTACATTGGCTTGGAAATCATCTGGCAGAGTGTGGGTACTCAGTCTTAGGCGTTCGTTTATTTGGGCATGCAACAACCTTAAATGATATGGCTAGATCTCGGAAAGGTGATTGGATTGCTTCAGTTGAAGATGGTTATCACATCCTCCAAAGCTTGTGCACCAGCATCATACCCATCGGACTTTCCCTCGGTGGGGCGCTGGCGGTCTTAGCCGCGAGCCGGTTCCCAGTCGCCGGTTTTGTTGCCATTTCAACCCCAAACCGAATACCAGAAAGCCCCTTATTTGATCGTTTGCGCCCAATCCTCAGACCACTCAGCTTCTTCTATCGTTATAAGCGCAAAGGACCATCGAATTGGTACGATCCACTTGGCGAAGTTGGCAGGGTT
>JAGLGG010000151.1 GCA_023144145.1 Anaerolineales bacterium
GAAATGTAGGGGCGAAGCATTCACGGATATTTATTGTTTGAGTCTGGACTATTGTGAATGCTTCGCCCTTACGCAGGGTAAAGATGAAACATAAAACCTTAAGCTGAGGGACATGTGACAGGAATAGCTGGTGCAGCCCTCTTGAGGGCTGCTTTGTTCATCGCATGATCGAGGGCGGGGAATTAACAGGGCATTATGAAAAGAAGATAAAAACCGCTGATGTGACCAATGAGCCTCTTTCGAGCGCGTCGAACACGTGGTAACCTTGGACGGGAATTTACTAGAGTGCGGTTAGAGTCGAATCTGTGAAATGATGAAAAGGAAGCCTACGACATACTGATGGCTGGATTAGTCGGTATTACACTGGATCATTATGAGTTGGTCGAAGAGATTGGTCGTGGAGGGATGGCCACGGTTTGTCGAGCAATCGATTCTCGTGACCGCAGCGAAGTTGCCGTAAAAATCCTCTCACCGACGATCTCGGGTGACAACAGGTTTGTTCGAAGGTTTAAGCGGGAAAGCTCCCTTCTAGCGGGATTGACACACCCAAATATCATTCCAGTTATTGATTATGGCGAAAGCAAAGGCATGGTCTATATGGTTTTGCCTTTCGTTAAAGGGGTGACACTCCAGTCTCGAATTGAAAAAGGAAGAACCAAGAAACGCGAGAGGGAGCGTTGGATCGTCCAGGTGGCTGACGCACTCCGATATGCCCATGAGCATGGCATTATCCACCGGGATGTAAAACCATCCAATGTTATGATCGACAAGGCTGGCAATGCGCTGCTCACAGATTTTGGCTTGGCGAGAGAAGTTGAAGGATCAAATACTCTTACCGGTTCAATGCTTCTTGGCACACCGGCGTATATGGCTCCAGAGCAAGGCCGCGGAGCGAAGACCGATGCACGGTCGGATCAATACTCATTTGGCGTGATCTTATACCAACTGATCACCGGAAGGCTTCCCTTCGAAGCAGATTCCCCAATGGGAACTGTGCTCAAACACATTCAAGAGCCGGTGCCCAGGCCCAGTAGATTTGTGCGCAATATGTCTCCCGCGCTCGAGCGAGTCATCCTGAAGTGTCTCGCCAAAGATCCTGAGTATCGTTATCCCTCAATTGGTGCTTTCTATCAAGCGTACCGCGCTGCACGCGAAGGCGCCTCGTTGGCAGAGCTGGACTTGGATACGATTGCCGTATCCGTAAAACCCTCAATTGGAGAAGAATCGGGGGCATATGCCCTTTCGGTGGATGATCAAGAAACCCCTAAGCGGACATTCCGATGGTTGTTTTACGTACTTGGTGTTCCGCTCGTCATCGCCGGAGCGATATTTGCATTCCCCGCCGTCTCGTCTCTAGTTGATGGTCTTTTCCCAGAGAACAACTTCCCGACTGTTGTGCCAGTCGTTGATACGCTCGTACCCATAGATCCCTCAACACCGGAACCATTACAGACCTTCGCCCCGCCTCCTACTCCAATTTCCATCTCTCGGACGCTGTGTCCAGCAGGACCAGATGTGCAGATTTTTGCTCCCGAGGTGGAGGCCAACAACATGGTATGGCGCATCCATAATGCAGACGATGAGGACGTTTCTCTCGATTTTGCTGTGTTGGAGTTTCCGGCGGCCAATGACGCCTTGCTGGAAATTCGCTTTGGAGATGAGGTAGTTTGGCATGGAAGTGCAACAAGCGCGGATCAAGTTCATCTTGGTGATGAGGCGCGTCAATCGATAAAACAAGGGACGATAACGAAAATCGCCATGGAGTTTACTTGGCCACCTGCGAATGATGGATATACTTTGATCTTGAGCTTCGGGTCTGGGTGCAGATTCGAAGCAACGTGGTAGATTTCTTAGATACACTTATCGGCTAATTAGTTTCCCTCAGGCAATCACAGTTCAAGTGAAAGAGAGCAATCATAATGGCAGACGCACGTGTAGAAAACCTCGCAAAAATATTGGTTCATTACTCAACACAGATTCGCCCTGGGGATCGAGTTGCGATCATCGGATCGCCGCTTGCTGAACCGCTCATCAATGAGGTGATGAAATATGTATTGAGAGCCGGAGGACATCCACTCCCTTTTCTAGGATTGGAAATGCTGCGGGGAATGGAAAGCCTGCAGGAGGTTTTCTTTAAAGAAGCAAACAAAAACCAGCTCGAGCACGTGTTAGAAACCGATCGGATGATATATGAGAATTTTGATTCTATGATCACAATTCGCAGCCAGGACAACACACGCTCCCTCACCAATACTGATCCTGAAAAATTTGTGCGTTATAGCAAAGCTAGAACCAAGGTGAAGGAGATTTACATGCAGCGAAGTGCGACGGGAGAATTCCGCTGGTGTACAACGCTGTTTCCTACGAAGGCTTATGCACAAGAAGCTGATATGAGCTTGAGTGAATTTGAAGATTTTATTTATGGGGCTACCTACGCCGATACAGAAGACCCAATTGCGGTATGGGACGGCATTGCTCTTGAACAGGAGCATCTGATTGATTGGTTAAAAGGCAAGCACCACGTGGAAGTGAAAGGACCGAATGTCGATCTTTCCCTATCCATCGCTGATCGGACCTTTATTAATTCTCATGGGAAGCACAACATGCCCAGTGGAGAGATTTACACTAGCCCGGTAGAGGAGTCAGTTAATGGTTGGGTGAAATTTACCTATCCAGCGATTCGGGAGGGGCGAGAGGTTCACGGGATTCGGTTGCGCTTTGAGAATGGAAGGGTAGCAGAGGCATCAGCAGAAAAGAATGAAGCTTACCTACTTAGCACGTTGGATACTGATGAGGGCGCGCGTTACCTGGGTGAGTGGGCTATCGGAACAAATAAAAAAATAAACCGATTCATAAAGAGTATCCTTTACGATGAAAAAATTGGGGGTACATTCCATCTCGCGTTAGGATACGGATTTCCTGAAGC
>JAGLGG010000152.1 GCA_023144145.1 Anaerolineales bacterium
TGAAAGGCCTGCGCCATCTGGATGCGATCTCTCAGTGGCGGATGCGAGTAGAAGAGAAACACCACCCACGATTCCGGATCGACCTCGGAAAGATTCTGATTGGCTAGCCTTGTCATTGCGCTTTCAAATGCCTTGGCTTTGTTGGTCACCTGCAAAGCATACCGATCTGCTAAACTCTCGCGCCAGCGGGAAATTCCATTCGTGACGGGCATTGTAACAAGCCCAAGGATCCCGAATACTAAAGCAAGCAGAGGCAGGCTAGCTGGATCTGAAGCGCCGTTGAGATCTAATCCTGATGCGAGGCGATCGAGAACCTGGGCTGCGATAAAGAACGAAAAAAAACTGAAGGCGGTTTGAAGCGTAAGCTGAAGAGCGATGTCTTTGTTGACATGATGTGCGAGCTCATGCGCAAGTACAGTCTCAATTTCATCTTCACTGAACTCCTCAAGCAGGGTATCTCCAAGGATTATCCTGCGTGTTCGACCAAGTCCGGTTAGCCCAGCATTGGCAGCGCGAGTGCGGCGGCTCATATCGAAAGTGTACACTCCCCTAACTTGGGTGCCCGCGCGCTTAGCCTGTGCGAGTAATTTTTCAGCCAGGCTTTTGTATTCCTCCCCCAATGGTTTAAGTTTAAAGAAAATGGGCATCAGGATGACGGGTGCCAGTATTGCCAGGACCACAGTGAACAGCGTGAAGCCGGCTGCAGCCCAAATCCACCATGTGTTGGGTGATATTCGGATTAACCCATAAAATCCAACCAATAAGGGGAGGCCTAGTACGAGCGAGATCACCAGGCCCTTTATGAGGTCAATTACCCATCCTCTCGTGGTTTGGGTTGAGAGATCGTAGCGGTGGGGCAAAATAAATCCCGAGTAATAGGAAAACGGGAGTGTAAGTATTCGAAATGGGATCGCTATCACCCCACTCACAATAAGAAGGGTGATCCACCAGGGGAATCCATTTGTGCCTTGACCGTTTGAAATGGCTTCAGTGATTTTCGAGGCCCAGCCTGTGATTAGCCAGAGGCTAATATAGATCCCGCTAATAACCGTATCCAACACCCAAAATCTTCTTCGTATTGCCGCGTATTCTTTGGCGCGTTCCTGCCGAACAGGATCGAGTTTTTGAAATTCAGTTTCCATGATCCAATTCTAACCGAGTGGGCAAATAAGAAGCCGCGTGTTAGGCGGCTTTTCCGCTGATAGTACCCATCCGATGAAGGCGGCTGTAAATTGCTAGTGAACAAACGGATGATTTTGGATCTCCCAGAATTTTCTCAAGCTAAAGACGCGGTAGCTCAATCGTCTGTTGCTTCTGGTATTTCCCCTTCTTGTCGGCATAAGAGATATTGCATTCTTCATCTGCCTCAAAGAAAAGGACTTGTGCAATACCTTCATTAGAATAAATCTTCGCAGGGAGTGGTGTTGTATTGGAGATTTCAAGGGTCACATATCCCTCCCATTCCGGCTCGAAAGGAGTGACATTGACTATGATCCCGCAGCGCGCGTAAGTTGATTTCCCCAAACAGATCGTGAGAACGCTCCGAGGAATTCTGAAGTATTCGACTGTTCGCGCGAGGGCGAAGGAATTTGGCGGGATGACACAGACCTCTCCCTGAAAATCAACCATCGAGGCGTGATCAAACTCTTTAGGATCTACAACAGCAGAAAAAACATTCGTGAAAATTTTAAATTCGTCGGTAACTCGAATATCGTAGCCATAGGATGAAACCCCATACGAGATCACACCATCTCGGACTTGTTCCTCCGAGAATGGCTCAATCATGCGATGCTCCTTTGCCATGCGTATAATCCAATGATCGGGTTTCAGCCCCATTGATATCCTCCTAATATCTTCT
>JAGLGG010000153.1 GCA_023144145.1 Anaerolineales bacterium
AATCAAGCCCACTTCAAAACGGGCGAGTCGAGGATGCCGAGAGAAGGTTGGATGACTGCCGACAGGCAATACTCGATCGAAATTTTAAAAAACTTGCATTAGTTGTTGAAACAGACAGCAATATGATGCATTCCGTAATGCTCACTTCCACCCCGCCAATCCTTTATTGGGAACCTGCCACGATTACGATCATGCGTAATATTGTCAAATGGCGAGGAGAAGGCATTGAAGTCTGCTACACCATTGATGCCGGCCCCAATGTGCACTGCATATGTACAGCCGAATCGGTCCAAGAAATTGAAAAACGATTGCGTAAGTTATCCGGTGTAAAACGCATCTTAACGAGTCGAGTTGGAGGAAGTGCGCGGGTAATATGATTGCTAAAGCCCTTCCGAGGCTTGGGTGATATAATTCGCAGGAAATTTGGTAAAGGTGAAATATGGTTCTAGATATTATTATTTTTCTTCTCGCGTTTGTTGGTGTGATCATTGGTCATGAACTTGGGCACTTTCTCGCTGCTCGGTTGCTTGGTGTCCGAGTTGAGGAATTTGGTCTCGGTTTTCCACCACGCATCATAAGTCTTTTCGAGGCTGGAGGCACCAAGTTCTCTCTCAACTGGATCCCTCTAGGTGGTTTCGTGCGAATTTCAGGGGAGAATGATCCCGACGTCGAAGATGGACTAGCCAATTCATCAAAGACGGTTCGAGCCATCATTCTTGTCGCAGGATCGGCGGCGAACGTTTTGCTCGTTTTCATTGCATTTACTTTTGCATTTCGTTTTGCAGCGCCAGATAATTCTCGCGTTCTTATTACCGGCGTCTCCGAAAACACTCCTGCGGAAACCTCTGGAATTCTTCCTGGGGATTTAGTCCTTAAAGTAGACGATGTAGAGATTGATGGCTTCGAGAGTATGGTCGTAGCCGTGAGCCAAAGAGTTGACACTGAAACACTGATAACTGTTGAGCGTGAAGGTAAAATCCTCGATATTCCACTTGTCCCACGGTCCTCATTCCCTGAAGATCAAGGGCCTATGGGAGTCTCGCTGGGATATCCAACAAGAGAGATCTCATGGGGAGAGGCTATAACCTTTGGCGCAGAAACCACTGTTTTCCAATTTCGTGAGATCATCAGCCTTCCCGGCAGGCTCTTTAATGGTGAAATACCGCCCGATGAGGCTAAAATAGTCGGTCCGGTGGGTATATTTGATTTGTTCACAAGGGTTGGCGATTTAGATCAATCCAACCAAAGACTTTTTTTTACCCTAACTCTCTTCGGTACAATTAGTGCTTCATTGGCGATCATGAACCTCCTTCCAATTCCAGCATTAGATGGCGGGCGTTTGCTTTTTGTGCTTATCGAATTATTAATTGGGAAGAGGATTTCGCCTCGATATGAGGGGCTTGCACATACAATTGGTTTTGCCGTGCTGCTAGTAATTCTGCTTTACGTGACCACCATGGATATTCAGAACCTTTTGCTACAATGACACCCTCGCATGTTGAATAATAATTATGACCAGCAAATTAGACTCGGTGTTGGAAACTCTAGTAGATGCAAACTCTCTCCCCTCTAAGGATTCCTTAGCAGAATTTTCAGACCTTGATCAAGGTGAAATTAAATATCTTCAGAGTAAATGGGATCAGATACCCATAGATTTAAGACGCTCGCTAATAGAAGAAATAGGCAAATTAGGTGACGACAATGTCACATTTAATTTTGAGGAAATCAATCGGCTCGCCCTGAATGACGGAGACGAAGAGGTTAGAAGAGGTTCCATCTCTAATTTATGGGAGTCTGAAAATCCCAGCCTAGTTCAACTACTTCTTGAGATACTTATCCAGGATCCCTCTGTTCATGTCCGCGCCACTGCAGCATCTGCTCTTGGTGCATTTGTGCTTCTAGGGGAAACGCAGGGTCTTCCATCGGATCATCTCACAAAAATTGAAGATGCACTTCTCGATACTCACCGCAACACCAAGGACAGCCCCATTCATAGAAAATGCCTTGAATCGCTTGGATATTCTTCAAGAACTGAAGTAGATGATTTAATTCAAGCCGCATTCGAATCAGCGGATGAGATGCAGGTGCGATCGGCCATTCTAGCTATGGGGAGATCGGCTAATAAGAAATGGGGCGTATCTGTGCTTTCACAGCTACAAAGCCCCTCACCAGGCCTGCGCCATGAATCAGTGGTAGCTGTTGGGGAGTTGGAAATTAAAGAGGCATTGGAAGACATTATCGAATTAGTCGATGATGTAGACCAGAATGTTCATCGTGCCGTGCTCTGGTCGCTAAGCCAACTTGGAGGCACACGCGCCGCTGATATCCTTGCAGATCTATACAATGCTGCAGAAGATGGTGAGGAACTCGAACTCCTTGAAGATGCTTTGGACAATCTAGCATTTATAAATGGAACTCGGGACATTTTGCTCTTTGACTTTGATGACGAAGAGGACCCCAGCAATTGAACTCACTTCTCCAACTCTTTGCCGATAATTTGCTCCCCATTCTCATCGTTGCTTCTATCGGATACATCCTCCAACGTACACTAAAACTAAATCCGAGATCAATATCCCAAACTGTGTTTAACGTTTTCACCCCAGCGCTTGTACTTAAACTATTGCTCTCGTCTCAGATTCAAGCCGCTGAAATGGGAAAAATGGTGCTCTTTGCCACAGTAATAATGGCACTGATTTGTTTTATAAGTTGGGCACTTAGTAAGACGCTGCGTCTCAATGAGAGCATCGCAAGCGCATTCATCCTTTCAGCTACTTTCGCTAACACAGGAAATTATGGCCTAAGTGTGAATCAGTTCGCATTCGGAGAGCAGGTTCTTGCATTCGCCAGCTTGTACTACCTGACCAGCTCCCTGCTAATCAACTCTGCGGGTGTCTTTATTGCAACTGTTGGGCGTGTATCACCAAAACAAGCCCTTCTCGGCTTGGTGAAGATCCCTGCAGTTTATGCTGTCCCGATTGCTTTACTTCTCCGAACAAGCGAATTTGAGCTCCCGCTGATGCTCTGGCGCCCGCTCGATTTGCTCGCTTCCGCGGCGGTTCCATGCATGCTCATAATTCTTGGAATGCAAATTGGGCACTCTGGCCTTCCAAAACAGAAGGGTTTGCTAGGATTGACCGTCGTACTTCAATTGATCGTCGCCCCAATCATCGCCCTGGTGATTGCTCCCCTGATGGACATCACTGGTTTTGCTTTTCAAGCAGGCATAGTTGAATCAGCCAGCCCAACGGCCGTTCTAACCTCTATCATCGCTTTAGAATTTGATGTGGAGCCAGATTTTGTGACCGGCGCGATTCTTGTTACAACAATCTTGAGTCCCCTGACTATCACCCCCATAATTTCATTGCTGACCTCGGGGTCTATCTGAAGCGACCCCCATGCGTCATTCAAACCCAAAGTTTTTTGATTTCAGTGAAACCGACTTATTTTTACCGATGATGATATGGTCCAACACCTCGATGTCCAATAACTTACCTGCAGCGACAATCTCTCTCGTAACAGCAATGTCTTCCGGGCTTGGTGTCGGATCTCCACTGGGATGGTTATGAACGACTATAATTGAAGCGGCACTGGCTCGGATCGCATCACGAAAAACCTCTCCAATCCGGATAAGAGACGAGTTCAAGGAACCTCGGTAGATTTCAACAATCTTTATTAGTTTGTTGCGTGTGTCGAGCAACATCACGCGCATATGTTCGTTCTCCAAAGCGCCCATTTCGTACATAAGCAGCGCAGCCGCATCCTCAGGCGAATTGATCGATGGCTGTTCTGAAGGACTCGCCAATGATAGCCTGCGTCCGAGCTCGATAGCAGCTTTCAACTGAGCGGCCTTCGCAGGTCCGATTCCTTTCATACTACAAAGCACTTCATACGTCGTTCGATGTAAGCCATGTAAACCCCCGAAATTCATAAGGATCTCTTGAGCCAATTGCAAAGCATTCATGCCTTTTATTCCGGACCTCAACAGGATTGCGATTAATTCTGCATTGGAGATCACTTCAGCCCCAAGACTAGCCAATCGCTCCCTTGGTCTGTCGGAGCTTGCGAGCTCAGTAATTCGATAATGGGGGTTCATAAGCTTATCCTTCCTCGACCTTTTATCAACCAAATCGGCCACGTTTCTAGATGTGCTGAAAATTGCCGGATAACGTCGGCAATTTAGATTACATTAAAAGGCAGTGTCACCCTATCCTTTTTTTGGTGTGTCTAGCTGAGAATAGACCGCCTCATCGTGCTATAATCGCCCATCCGGAGTCGCCCATGCAACCAATAATTGACTTAGATTCTTTAGGAAATATATTCCTTTACCTTAGTGCGTTTTTGGGTGCTATGTTCGCTGGACTGTGGTTGAGTCTGGTAATCTGGACCTTTCGAGATGTAAGATCGCGCACTCGAGATCGCTTTATTCAATTACTCGCGTCACTTCTGGTAGCAGTTCTTAATTTGCCCGGCCTCCTTATTTACATAATATTACGCCCGTCTGAAACTATCGATGAAAAGTACCAACGTTCACTGGAAGAAGAGGCCTTACTTTCTGAGATTGAAACGAAGACAACTTGTCCTGGATGTGGATCGGTCGTTCAATCTGACTGGCAAATTTGCCCCCATTGTCACACCAGGCTTCATAAACCCTGTACAAATTGTGGTCGATTAATGGAACTTCCGTGGCACGTTTGCCCATATTGCGGTCACAACACCCCTCACCCTCGCCGTAATGTACCAGAATCCATTGTCGAGCAAGATACTCAGGATGAGAATTCCACAACAACAGACACTCCGGCGTAAATGACTATGTCCTTAAATCCCTGCCATTCACCCCAAAATCCCGTCACCTACCTCCCCGAGACCTTTATTGCCGACCAACCCGCATAACTCGCAACCTCGCCCAGACTCTCTTCGATACGTAGCAGCTGGTTATACTTCGCAACCCTATCTGATCGAGCTGGTGCGCCGGTCTTGATTTGTCCCATGTTTAATGCGACCGCCAGATCCGCAATCGTTGTATCTTCAGTTTCACCAGAACGGTGCGAGGTAACCGCTCGCCATCCTGCATTCTTGCACAATTCCACTGCTTCGATCGTTTCGGTAAGTGTACCAATTTGATTTAGTTTCACGAGAAGTGCATTACATGCTTTCTCATCGATCCCCTTTTGAACTCTCTTAGGATTCGTCACAAGCAGGTCATCGCCGACGATTTGAATTTTTTCACCAATTTTTTCAGTGAGTGCTTTCCACCCACTCCAATCATCTTGAGCCAATCCATCCTCAATAGAGACAATTGGAAATTGTTCAACCCAATCAACCCAAAAATCGACCATTTCCTCACTGGTTAATTCTTTGTCTTCTCTTCTCAGTTTGTACAATTTCGTTTTCTCGTCATAAAACTCAGAAGCTGCTGGGTCGAGAGCGATCGAAATTTCCGCGCCCGGTTTGTATCCTGCAAGTGAGATTGCTTCCAAAATGATCTCAACCGCTTCCTGGTTGGCTGATAAGGTCGGCGCAAAACCTCCCTCGTCTCCAACCAATGTTGTGTATCCCTTCGTCTTCAACACCGATCTCAATGCATGATATACCTCAACCCCCCATCTCAGAGCTTCCGAGAAGGTCGGAGCTCCAAGCGGCATTATCATAAATTCCTGTGCGTCAGTTGATTGCCAACCTGTATGCGCACCGCCATTCAGGATGTTGAGCATTGGAACTGGGAGCACATGAGCGTGAACTCCTCCGATGTACCGGTAAAGAGGGAGACCCAGTGAGGCAGAGGCAGCCTTTGCTAACGCAAGACTTACACCAAGAATCGCGTTCGCTCCAAGTCTGGATTTATTCTCTGTCCCGTCCAGTTCGATCATACTTAAATCAATGTCGCGCTGCTGTGTTCCGTCCCATCCCAGAAGTAACTCAGCGATGTGCGTGTTAACATTCTCAACTGCCAGATGCACACCCTTGCCCCGGTATCTTTTGACATCTCCGTCGCGTAGTTCGAGAGCCTCATGCACTCCTGTCGACGCGCCAGAAGGTACAATCGCTCGCCCCCAGCTCCCATCAAATAATGTCACTTCCACTTCGATGGTTGGATTTCCTCGGGAGTCTAAAACTTCACGAGCATCGACAGCTTCTATCGTAGTTTGCATACGTTTTCCTCCACTCATGCATTGCTGGAGCCATTATACTCCGAGCATTTGAAAAGGAATTAATGATTACTATTAACGCATGCCATTCGAGGTTGGGACCAGACAAAATTCGCAGCCTACACCAGCAACCGGAAGCAAATATCCGTAATCCGAATTTTTCCTTTTCCCTACGAAGCTTAATTTAGCTGCGGCGGCTCCGACGCCGCCGTAACCCGAGCGTGGGAGCTCGGGTTGCGGGGTTGGTCTGACGCTATGCAAGATCTCCGCTCCTTGGGTAAGGAAGAGGCAGAGCGCGGTACCTGCCAATGGAACTGAGCACTTGTGGCCACCACTCTGCCGCTCCCGATTAAGTCAACCCCCGGGGGTCTACCCAAAATTTCTGTGTCAGCCAAAAATAGCTGCTTAGGCCCCCGGGGGTTACTATGCCTGTTGGATTCCTGCAAACTTCAACATCCCACTCCTCCCCCCCATGATAGAATCCCGCTATGCAGAAACCGAGCACCTACCTTGACTACGCTGCCTCAACACCTGTTGAGCCAAGAGTGTTGGATGCCATGCTTCCATACTTCAGTGAGCAATATGGGAATCCATCCGCAGTGCACATTTGGGGGCAGAAGGCAGAGAACGCGGTCGAGAGAAGCAGAGAAAAAATTGCCACAATACTTGACTGTAAACCAAATGAAATTGTATTCACCAGTTGTGGTTCCGAAAGTGATAACCTTGCTCTGCGTGGTGTCGCGCTCGAAGCACGCGAAACAAAAAATGCAAGACATATCCTTATAACGCCAGTTGAACACCATGCCGTCCTAAATACGGCAAAAGATTTAGAACATCTGCATGGTTTTGAAGTTGAATTCCTCGAAGTGGATTCACTCGGCCTTGTTTCCCCTGAAGATCTAACCTCGAAAATTAGGTCCGATACAGCACTTGTGTCCATCATTTTTGCAAATAATGAAATTGGGACGATAAACGATGTGCATGCCTTGGGAGACATTTGCCAATCTAAGAATGTTCCACTCCATACAGATGCGGTTCAAGCTGCAAGCCAGCTCTCGATGAAGGTGAATGAGCTAAACGTCCAGTTGCTTTCGCTAGGCGCGCACAAGTTTTATGGTCCGAAAGGGATTGGGGCATTATATGTTCGCTCAGGCATCAATATCTCTCCATCCCAAACGGGCGGAGGCCAGGAATTTGGATTGCGAGCAGGGACGTCGAACGTACCACTCATTGTGGGGATGGCAGAAGCCTTTGAGATAACAAATGCTACTCGTACGGATCATAACGAGAAATACAGGAAATTACGCGACCGACTGCTCAGCTCGATCCCGAACCTTGTCCCTGATTCGCGGATCACCGGTCACCCAATCCATCGGTTACCAAACCACGCCTCATTCGTTTTTAGAGGGGTGGATGGGAATCAATTGCTCGCCGCTTTAGACGCTGCAGGCTTCGGATGCTCTTCTGGTTCAGCATGTAAGACTGGAGACCCAACACCCTCGGATGTTTTATTAGCAATTGGGCTTCCCGCACAATGGGCGCTTGGGTCGCTGAGAGTAACTGTTGGACGAAGCACTCAAGATGAGGATATTGAGCATTTCTTGGGGGTTCTCCCGGCGATCATCGAGCAACTGCGCAAGGTGAATTCGTGACGAACCATCGGCGAATCGCTGTTGCGATGAGCGGGGGCGTCGACAGCTCTGTTGCTGCGGCGCTCCTTGTCGAGCGGGGCGAAGAAGTCTTTGGAATCATGATGCGCTTGTGGAGCGACGATGGGCTTGAAAACCGCTGTTGTTCATCTGCAGATCTTGCGCGTGCTAAACAAGTCGCTCGACAACTCGACATTCCTTTCTACGTTCTCGATGCCAAAAAGCAATTCAAGGATAGAGTCGTTGATTATTTTATCGACGGATATTCAAATGGCATAACACCCAACCCTTGTATTGAATGCAACCGCTCGATACGTTGGGATTTTTTATTCCAGCATATCCAGGTTATGGGAGCTACTCACCTTGCCACGGGACATTATGCCCGCATAAATCAAGATGATTCAGAATATCGGATTCTCCGAGCGGCTGATAAGGACAAGGATCAATCTTATGTCTTGAGCATCCTTAATCAGGAACTACTCGCAAAAACCCTTCTTCCTCTAGGAGAATATCAAAAATCCGAAGTGAGATCAGTTGCTCGTTCATTCAAGCTTCCAATAGCGGAGCGACCGGATAGCCAGGACCTTTGCTTTATCGGATCCAATGATTATCGGGAATTTCTTGACAGACATGATCCTTCACTTTCAAAGCCAGGTCCAATCCGCAATTCTGAAGGAACGGTCTTAGGAGAACATCAAGGCTTGTTTGCTTATACAATTGGACAAAGGAAGGGCATTGGTCTCTCGATGCCTGTGCCCCAATTCGTTCTCACAAAGGATCAAAATACGAATACTCTAATTGTTGGGCCAAAGGAATTGCTCGGCGTTTCTTCTTTTTGTGTGAACAAGGTGAACTGGGTTTCCGGAATCCGTCCCAAAAACCTAAATAGTGTAAATGTACAGATACGATATAGGGCGAAAGAAACGCAAGCGAAATTGACCATCGAGGATGCGAATGAAGCACATGTTGAACTCAACGCACCTCTGTCGGATATCACACCTGGTCAATTAGCTGTTTTTTACGAAGGCGAAATATGTCTGGGTGGAGGAATAATCCAAGCATGACAATACAAAGCTTGCTTCTAGGGTGGCTCATAGCTTCAGCGTGCGGCGCTCTTTTTCACCTTCTCCGAGGTGACCGTCTGCCGCGCATGGTGCTGTATCTGATAACAGCCTGGGGAGCGTTTTTTATCGGCCACTTTATTAGTGAGCTGTTGGATTGGAATTTCATGCGCGTTGGAACTCTAAATCTGTTCCCTGCATTACTCGCAACTTTCATCGGTTTGTTTGCAGCAAGCATTCTTGCTGGTCCTCAACAGAAGAAAAAGCGTAAACGGAAAAGACCGTAAACTAATTCTGGATCCTTATTTGTTATGTTTCGCCTAACCACCTCACGCATTAGAGAACTCATCCGTACGATTTCATTCTCAGCAATTACATTGTTTATATTGACGTCATGCGCCACACCGACTCAATCTATTGTCACCCAAATTCCGGTTACGCCAATAAATACACCTACACCCACCGTTCAGCCCTCTCCCACGCCCATAATCCCCCAAGTTGTCTTTATCGCTGATGAAAATGATGCTCACAGGATAAATGACCCAGTCCGATCGACTCTCATATCACTTACAGAGCAAGATGGATGGCGTCTGGAAGAGATGGACTTTGTGCCAACGGAATTAGATATTAACGTAGTTAAGGTGGTAGTTGTAATCCAGCCAGATCCAGCCATCAGCGAGTTATCAAGCACATATCCTGAAATTAAATTCATTGCTATTGGGTCAGAAAACCTCGAGCGGCGTGATAATCTCAGTTTGTTAGGGCCAGATGGATTCCGCCAGGATCAGCTCGCATTTTTGGCAGGCTATTTATCGGCGGTACTAACCTTTGACTGGCGAATTGGAGCAATTTCCGATGTCCCGCTAGAGACTCGCCCAATCATAGACAATAGTTTTTCGAATGGCATGAAATTTTACTGTGGATTATGTCTACTCTCCTATCCTCCCTTCCACACCTATCCAATGGATGCCTTTATCGGATCGGAAGATCCAGAGCAAGAATGGTTAGTTGGTGCAGATTTCATGCTCTCAAACTCGGTGGATACAGTATTTTTTTATGCTCATGAAATAAATCTTTCCGTAGCTTCACTTCTAACAGAAAATGATGTATTGCTCTTGGGTGTAACTTCTCCACCTGAATCGCTTAAATCGAGCTGGATTGCTACTCTCAAGATGTCTCCTGAACTAGTCCTTGAGTCTCGCTGGGATGATGTATTAAATAATGACGGCGGTTGGGTTGAACCAATTCCAATTACTTTAGAGGACATAAACACTGAGTTATTAAGCGAGGGTAAGCAACGGTTTTTCGAAAAATTACTGTTTGATGTATTAGCTGGATTCGTCGAACCATCTGCGATCTCACCCTAGAGTTCAGTCCAACATAATTCTTTAGACAGGATAGATAAAGAACGAAACACTAAGATGGCAGCTTGTCAATAGCTGCCATCTTATTCGTCAACTTAATCGGTAGGGCTAACTGGCTGGAGCCCAAACAATTGTTTCAGGTTTAAAAGTTGCCCAGGCAAACCAGAAATGCTC
>JAGLGG010000154.1 GCA_023144145.1 Anaerolineales bacterium
GTGTCAACTCCACTGTTCCCGAAAATTGTTTGGGTCCCTTCTTTCCAGAAAACAACAAGTGGTTGTCCTGCAACGACGTCGTTTATCACACCAAGTTCGCTCAATACGCTGAAGGGATAAGCAACGTCTAAACCTTCAACCTGTACTGCAACCACTCGGTCTTTAGGAAGAAGGCGACTATCGTTTCCTGTAACTGGAAAAAATGGATTGCTGTTAATCGTGTCATACCCAGCATATGGGTTGGTTCCGTAAGAGCGGGTAAAACCAGTCTCCCTTGAAAGAACTTCACCCTCTGGATGGTTCTCCTTAAAGTCGCTCCATGCGATGATTTGCGAAGGGAGAAACTCTAACTGGGTTCCGGTCAACTCGCCAACAATGCCCACGCCTGTGAATTGCTGCCACCAGGAGGTTGTTTGTCGGTCATACATAACCAGATCTGAATTTCTCAAGTTGCCAGTCGTTCCGAAATCTAACACCCGGCCATCCTCGAGGGTCCTCGAAAAAGCAATGGTCGAATTACATAACGGACAGAAAGTTAAAGTTACCGGCACGTCACCGACGACATCATTTACAATTTCGTGTTGGATAAGTATCGCCAGCGGATATGCCCGGACATCGCCATTAAGTTCAAAAAACATCACGGGCCAATCCTCTCCCAGCCAAGTATCAGCCGCCCCAACATCTTCGAATATCGGATTGTCTATTGCAGGTATCCCATCTGGAGCTGGTCCTCCAGAAAATATCTCAGAGTATTCAATGCTATGTTTCGAAAAGTCTGTCTCGGGCCAATAGTCAGGATTGAACTGCAGCCTAATGCCCTCAAATGGATTTTCAGACCCACCCACATTAACCTCCGTACTATCGCTTCCTGGCGCAGACTCCCCCAAGTCCGAACTGTTCGGGGCACTCCCTATTGCTTGCGTGACAATTGGTGAACACGCAGCCAATAACATTGAGAATGCAGCGATCCAAAAATATGGTTGAACTCTTTTTCTCTTATTCATTTTGAATACCTCACTATTTTTCTCACTAGTGAGTTCTCTCCACCAAAATTGTTCATTGGATAGTCCTGTTTATGTACCTAACCCAATTTTGGCCAGGTTGTCGTCCATCTGACCCTCGGTCATCGGACCAAAATGCTGTACCTGGATAACGCCATTCGGGTCTATGAAAAATGTTGTCGGATAGGCCCTGTTCCGATAGAGTTGTTGAACCTCTGCTCCGGGATCGAGCAATATTTCAAAAGTTAGTCCCAATTCATCCCGAAAATCAGAAACTATGTCAGATGGTTCATCGAAATCAACAGCCAATACAACCAATCCCTGATCTTTAAATTTTTCGAAGCGAGACTGAATGGCAGGCATCTCAACACGACATGGAGCGCACCAGGTTGCCCAGAAGTTAATTACAACGGGCTGTCCGGAAAAGTTGCTGAGGCTCACTTCCTCTCCATTAAGGTTAAACAAGCTGAATTCAGGTGGTATCGCTCCAACAAAGGGCGCTACCTCTAGATCAAGTGAATTTCCAACTTCTTCGATCAATCCTTCATTTCCATCTGACAGCGGTTTGCTGCTAGCGCTTAGAAGAATAAAGGCACCTAAGCCTACGGCCAAAATCGCAAATATTGATATTATGGTCGTCGTACGTATAGATTTCCTTTTATCATTCAGCATTTTTCACCTCTACAATCCGAAGTCAACGAAGAACCCAAATTGAGCTAACCGTTCCAGGGTTCCTGTAAAAAGCATTACACCGACAATAACCAGGACAACCCCGGTGGCAAGAGATAAATATCGAATTGCCTTACTGTGCCGCTTTAATAATTCCGTTATTCGACCTATACCAAGCGCTGCAAGCAAGAAGGGAATTGCGAGACCAGCAGAATAGGCGCTCAAGAGAATAACGCCCTGGCTCAGTTCCCCTCCACTCACTGCGAGGGTCAATACCGCTCCCAGAACCGGGCCAACACAAGGCGCCCATCCAGCCGAGAAGAAAACTCCCATCAAGCTGGAAGATAGATAGCCCGACTTGCCCGGTTGAACCTGGTGACGGGTGTCGTAATTCAAGAAAGGAATGTTGATTATCCCGATGGTATGAAGTCCGAAAATGGTGACAACAACGCCTCCAATTCGGGCGATCCACTCACGGATATCAAAGAGCAGCACTCCTATAGCTGATGCTGCTGCGCCAAGAGCCACAAAAACTACACTGAATCCAAGCACGAAGGCAACACCATGTGTAAAGGTTGCCCAACGATTGGAAACTACCACGCCACTTGGGGTGACGGCCCGGCCACCCAGGTACCCGACATAGGCTGGTACAAGAGCAAGAACACAGGGCGATAAAAACGACGCCAATCCTGCAAGAAATGCCAGACTCGCCGTTACATTGTTTGGATCCATATTTCCTCCACGTTCAATCAGAAAAACCCAAGATTATGTTTTTGTGCTTTACACTACCTATGAAGCGATCTGGGTATTGCTTCTTACAGGTGTTTTCCATCTCTAATGAACTTCCAATCTTCTAATCTTTAGCTCATCCAAGAATTCCTCATTCAGCAAAACTTTTCCCTCACTTTTTTTAATACCCATCGTCTTTTCCAATGTTTGTTAAGAAAAAGAAAAAAGATCCGACCAATTCGGTCGGATCAAAATGCGTTTATCATGGTGCGTAAAACTGGTTTTGAGACTTACTTTCCTATCAGTCGATAGAACTCATCCCGAAGGTCCCTATTATTTTTGAAAGCACCGCGCTGTGCAGTTGTAGTCATATTAACGCCATGCTTTTTCACACCGCGCAATGAGGCGCAGCTGTGTTGACCCTCAACCACCACAATAACACCAGAGGGGTCAATGGAATCCTCGAGAGCATTTGCGATCTCATTGGTCAGACGCTCTTGAACTTGCAGGCGTCTGGCAAACATATCCACAATCCTTGGGATTTTGCTGAGACCTACGACTTTCCTGCCAGGTAGATACGCCACATGTACTTTCCCACTGAATGGCAACATATGGTGTTCACACATCGAGTCATATTCAATATCGGAGACCACCACCATTTCTCCCTCTCCATATTCAACGTCGAACATCGCACCGTTGATTATCGCATCGACGTCTTGTGAATAGCCTTCAAGCAGTTCAGCATACATCTTGGCTACTCTGTATGGGGTTCGGAGTAAACCATCTCGCTCTGGGTTTTCTCCAACATTGAGTAATATTTGGTAAACGCTGTCTTCAAGCGCAGCTCGTGGTTCAATAAGTAAGTTTGCAGTTGGTCTTTCTAATGTTAATAAATTTTTATCGCTACTTCTTCCATTTGAGCTAGGTACGGCTCTTTCCATCCCATTCATTTTCTACAACCTCCTACAGGAGTATGTGCAATTACCGATTAACAATCTCTCATGCTCACGACGCAAAAGCTAGTCTTACGCCACTGTACAGGAGTTCTGACGGGGTGTGGTAGTTAGTTCTTACATGGGGATTATTCAATTGCTTCTTGGAAATTGTCGGGCGGGATTCCATACCCGACCGATGAATTCTCGAGAATTCGAGCAGGTATAGAAAACTGTCCTCTGGTTGTGAATGTATGTAGGGGCGTTCAATTGAACGCCCCTACAATGATTGGCAGCATGGAAGGATCACGGATATTACTTTAATCAATCACACATCCAATTTATCAGTCCGCTACAATTCAATCACATCTACAATCGTCCCACCTGGCATAGAGATGGTCAACTCTCCGGGCTCATATCCAACAGGCGGGTCAACCCAACGGAAGATCCATTTAGCATCATCAGGGGCTGTGTTCACACATCCATGCGACTTGGGCACACCAAAATCATTGTGCCAGAAAGTAGAATGGATCGCTATTCCGCCGCTAGCAAAAAACGTAGTCCAGCCTATCCCAGGCAAATCCCAACCAACACCGGAGGCTCCTCCGCTCATATGCAGCGAAAATAATTTCCAGAAGATCGGATGCGGTCCGGGCGGTGTCTCCCAAGTGTCAGTCGCCTCTCCTTGAACGTTAAATTTTGCTCCCGTGGATACACGGCAGAAATACACCTCTCGATTTCCTTCAAAACAAGATATGCTCTGGTTGGTCAGGTTAACAATCACTCGTTTCTCATCAATTTCTGGATGGATAGGTGTAACTTCATCAAAAGAAAAAGGGCGGAATGCTTCTGCACGCCCGACAAAGATATCCCCCAAATTGCCATATCTCTCATTGATGCGGTACCAAGCCTGTCCGTTGTCATCTACAGTCACTTTATCCACCCACAATACTTGACTGTAATAAAATCGAGGGAAAGAGGCATACTCCAACCACGGGGACCTTCCAGGGGGGTTTTCTAGATACACATCCACCCAAGGAACAGTTACTTCGACCCACATACCTGGGATTTCCCCATGCGTCGGAATCCGATCAACGGGTTGATTTTCCTTATTTTCCACCGGTTGCAGATGGGGTGCCCAGATAAATCCATTGGGTGTCTCGACCCACCTCTGGTTGATCCGGAATGGGTTGGGGCCAACGACTTCTCTCAGCCAAGGGACAACCGCATCTTCATAGAGAAAGTCCAGGGTTTGGCTATTTTCATCGGGGGCTGATTTCAGCCTTACCCGTGCGAGATTAACGCGCCCCAATCTTTCTGATGCAGGGAATGATTGAGCAGCCTTTAGCAAGCCCCTTGGGATTGCAAGACCACCTATAGCAAGTCCACCAATTTTTAAAAAATTCCTTCGCTGCATGTGTTGTTAATACTCCGGACGGTATCCCAAGAATACCCTGTTCGTCGGTTCCTTCCCGCCATGTTGTCAACAACTTCTTAAGAATAACGCTCACTGCTTTAAGGGTCAATGGAAAAAGACCCTCCTATTTGTTTATATTACGAACGCATCCGTGTTTGTTTCTGTAATCTTGCTAACCTATAAAACAACCGAAAAGTAACACCAGGATCAGTTATTGTAACAAAATGAAAAAGTTAATTGTCTAACCGGGGGATACCTTAGCAAACAAACTCAAAATGAGGCTCAAAAAGTTACCTATGATATAATTGTCCGATCTTGTGTTTGACCACGGTCGGCGTTATGGAAACACCTTCAGAAGAGTACGTTTCAACCGATTTGGACCGAAAACAACGCGCCATAATTATTGGGGCGTTGTTGTTCCTAGTATTCTTGATCATTGGCGTTGTTCTGGCTGTAATTTCCATGGTCAATCACCCAGACCAAACTGAAACGATTCGAGACATCGTTATTATTTTTATGGCTGTTGAATCACTAATCATTGGTCTCACTCTGATCATATTAATTATTCAACTTGCTAAGCTGACGGCTCTCTTACAAAATGAAATCCGCCCAATATTGGATTCAACCAATGAGACCCTTTCAACATTGCGAGGAACGACGACATTCCTGAGTAATAATTTGGTGAATCCTGTGATTAAAGCAAACAGCACTGTTGCGGCAGTAAGACAGGCATTGGGACTTATAGGAATTGGTCGTTCGGGCTCGAACGAGTAGCAATTTTGCTTTTGGTTTGTGCAAGCTATACGTACAGCTCACAGCATACAAATTCAACAAAAACAAATCAATAATTATTGGAGGAAAAAATGTCAGATAGAGATGGTGATTTCGGAGCCTTCATTTCAGGCTTTGTCATTGGCGGACTAGTTGGGGCGGCAGTCGCATTATTGCTCGCTCCACAATCAGGTGAGGATACCCGAACCCTTATCCGGGATAGAAGTATCGAAATCAGAGACCAAGTCGAACAATCTGCAACTGAAGCACGGACTCGAGCTGAAAGTCTCGCGGCCGAAGCCAGAACCAGGGCAGAAGAGCTTCAACAGCGAGGTCAAGTTGTTCTAGAAGAGCAAAAATCCAGAATAGAAAAGGCGGTTGACGCAGGAAAGAAAGCTGCGCAACGAAAGCGTGAAGAACCCTCTGAGGACGCTGCCGCAGAGGCGTAACAAAAGGGAAATTTGTTTTAATATAAAAAAGATGGCGTGTGCTTATGCGCGCGCCATCTTTACATAACCAGTTTATTTATTCAACTTTCAGCAATTTCAGAAATTGTCGCAGCAAGTGAATCCGCAACATCCCCAGCAAGAACACTTGCGGAATTTCCAAGAGAAAGGGCCGCGATCTCACCAGCTCGGGCATGGATGTAGCTCCCGGCGATCGCTGCTTCATAAGCGGATACTCTCTGAGCAAGAAAACCAGCTATCGCACCTGCCTGAACATCGCCCGTCCCCGCCCGAGCCAAAGACGCGGTTGCGAAGGGAAGCACAGCGCTTCGATCGTCTGGGGCCGCAATCACTGTGTTGGCGCCTTTCAAAACAACAATATGCCCCCATTTTTTTGACCAAGTTTTTGCTGCTCCTACACGATCGGCTTGGATCTCATCTTTTGATACGCCGGTCATAATCTCCATTTCCCCAGGATGAGGGGTGAGGATTGTTTCAGCAGGGAGCAAAGTACTCCATGACTCAATTTCAACTAATAATTTAAGACCATCTGCGTCGATGACGCACGGGGGAAGCTTTTGGTCATTTAATTGGCCCTGACTTTCAGGTCGGATGAAACCGATTTGTGCTC
>JAGLGG010000155.1 GCA_023144145.1 Anaerolineales bacterium
TTCTGCCTCAAGCACTGGAGCAGCGCCCTCACTAATCACACCCATCTCATGAGGCAGGAGCAACCACGTCGCTTCAGGAAAATTCGGAGCAATCAAGGATTGAACGGGAGATGGAACAGCCATAGTGACCAATCCTGCGCCAACTCGATACGCAGCGATGCCTGCGAGCATCGCCGCTCCAGGGTAATTAATAGATCCAGCTACGACTAAAACCCTCCCAAACGACCCTTTATGGGCATCCGAAGGACGATCCGGTAGGATTGATTTAATCGAATAATGATCAGGCATTTCGTGCATAATTTTTTTCAACTCTCCTTGTTTTTTAGAAAGTCCTATATCGCCCACATTTAGTTCGCCAACATAATCTGCGCCAGGCCGCGCGAGTAAACCCGGTTTTACAGCGGCGAGTGTTACAGTTAAGTCCGCTTTTAGGGCAAATTCTGCAATTTTTCCACTATCACACTCAAGCCCAGAAGGACAATCCACCGCTATAATGAACGGCTTCTGTTTGCGCTTATCCAGAGCCTTAGCAGTTTTCGCAAGGACGTCCTTGGCTGTTCCTTTCAACGGGAGGACGAATCCGGTGCCTAGAATTGCATCAATGAGAATATCCGAACTTCCCAGCATGTTATTCAAAACTCGTGCCCCTTGATCTTGATCCCAAATGGCTACAAGTAAATTCCTATTCCTAATTTTTTCTAAATTCGGATCGTCCTCTGTCCGTTCTTTTGTTAGATAGACTGAGACTTTAGCTCCAGCTTCAGCAAGATGGTCGCCAACGACGAGCCCGTCACCACCATTGTTTCCACTTCCCACAAGGACTACAACGCGTTTTCCCTCGATATTTTCCACCCGTTCTAAAACTACATTGGCGATAGATTCGCCAGCATTTTGCATCATTTGAGCATAAGATAAGCCCGATGCGTTCGCATCCTTTTCAATCGCAACCATCTGCTCAGTCGTAACAATCTTGTGCATAATTCCGTCCTCTCTGAACTAAGTTGAACTATAACATCGATCTGGATCACGTCTCAAGAAGTAGCGTAAATTATCAGAAAAAAAAGACAAATTACATACTATTGATAGTCAGTGTCTTGGTTTATTCGACTTTGTACGGTTTTTGAAGATGTGCTCTTCCCAAGCAGGGAAAAATTCTCATTTCTATCTAGCTTCACCCTCACTAATGTATACCAACGAATGACGATACAATATAATCATTCATTGACACATTGTCCCTCCGTCAGTTAAACTCGACTTCCAGATTCGAGAGCGAAAATGATTTATTCACGAGAAAAATTAGAACGATTAGAAGATTTAAACCTTGCGCCATACGGCATCCGCAGCAAGGATAGTAAGGGTCGGGAATACCCAGAGCAGGAACGGGGGTATCGAACCATTTTCCAAAGAGATAGAGATCGTGTTTTGCATACAACTGCATTTCGGAGGTTGAAGCACAAGACCCAGGTTTTCATAGTTACCGAAGGAGATTATTACCGAACACGCCTTACCCACACCCTTGAAGTATCCCAAATCGGAAGGACCCTGGCGAGAGCCCTGGGAGCTAACGAAGACCTGGTTGAATCGATCTGTTTGGCTCATGATCTTGGTCATCCTCCATTCGGCCATGCAGGCGAGCTAGCTCTAAGCAAATTGATGGATGAGCATGGCGGATTTGATCACAATAAGCAATCATTTCGAATTGTTACAAAACTTGCACAACGCTATCCTAATTTCCCAGGGTTAAATCTTTCATGGGAAGTTCGTGAGGGCATTGTTAAGCACGAAACCGAATATGACATCTCTGATGCTTCCGAATTTGAACCCGAAAAGCGCGGCCATCTTGAAGCACAAATTGCGAATATCGCCGATGAATTAGCTTACACAGCCCATGATTTAGATGACGGTCTTCGTTCTCAGATGATCACAACGGATCAACTTGAAGGAATTGCGTTATGGCAACGTCTATGCGCAAGTATCGGCTGGGACGATGGACCTTTGAACGAAATGCTCAGGCACAGATTGATCCGCCGTCTCATCGGGATGGAAGTATCAAACGTTATCGAAATGACATCTCAAAGCCTGGATGATTCGGAGATCAATAGTGTTGATGAGTTACAGCTACTCCCGCATAATGTTGTTTGTTTCTCTTCCGAGTTGTCAGACATGAACCGGCAATTAAAGGATTTTCTTTACCAATGTTTGTATAGACATCCAAGAGTATTTCGAATGCAAATTAAGGCTGAGAGTATCCTTGCCGCGCTTTTTGATAGCTATGCGCAATATCCTGAAATCCTGCCCCAAGATGTTCAGCAGAAAATTCAGGAGGGTGATTTCCATCGTAGGTTATGTGATTACATCGCTGGAATGACAGATCATTTTGCAATGCATGAGCATAGTAAACTATTTGATCCACAAATTAAACCATGAGGTATTTTTCATATAATGAACAACAATGAGTTTTTTCTTACCCCAGAGGGTGTAACACAGCTTAGAGCCGAGCTTGAAGAGTTAATTGGACCACGTCGCAAAGACATTGCCCAACGTCTTCGTCATGCTGTTGAAATGGGAGACCTATCTGAGAACGCAGATTACATAACCACTAAGGAAGATCAAGCATTCCTTGAAGGTCGAATACAGGAACTCGAAGTAATTCTTCGTGATGCAGTTATCGTAGATGCAAAACCTTTTAGTGACGTTGTTGGCATTGGATCCACCGTTATCATCAGCGAATATGGGAGGGACTCTGAAACGTTCAAAATTGTAGGGGTTAAAGAGGCTGATTCAAGGCAGGGCAAGATTTCACACCAGTCACCCATCGGTAAATCCCTGATGGGCAAGCGTGTGGGAGATGAAGTTTCCTCCATAACTCCACGTGGGGAGACAAAGTTAAAAATTCTCGAGATACGCTAAGTTACAATGCGTGTTGAGCGACGCATGATTATTACACCATGGCTCTAATCTACTAACAAAACAAAACCGGGCCGTTCAGCCCGGTTGATATTTTTTCCACAATATCGTTCTTTAGGCTAATAGCCTATCTTCCAAGCACGAAGTTCTATTGCCATCCTTTCGAAATAGCTTCCCGAGGGTAATGCCCCTTCTCCGAATGTTATATCCACTATCCTGGCTTCTAATCGGAGAGATTCTGTGGTCAACTCAAACAATTCACCATTCTCGGCAAGAATAGGATCACCTTTTGTCGAAAGGCGATTTAGTGTCTCTTGGTCTTGAAATGCATAACTGCTCAAGAGAACCTTTGTAACGGTTTGGATATCATTCTTATCGAAGAGCCAAACCTCAAAGGCAGAAACTTTCTTAGGCTCACCTACCCCAATGATGTCCCCAATTCCTACACCACACTCACCTAGGAAATCTCCCGAGGGTCCTTCAATACTGAATGAATCGTCATATAGGTCATCACCTAAAGAGTATGTAGAGCGAAAAGTTGCAATGGGTTCATTCGATCCCAGCGTTTGAACCAGGCGGGAATCGACATCTGTTTGGTCATACTCAGAGTCATAATCATATGCCGGCTCCTGGTCATACATAGACTCTTCATCATAGACTGGCGCTCCGCCAGCGATTCGCCTTCTAACTAAATACACACCCAACCCAACCAGGGCTAAGACGCCGACCACACCGCATGCGTATGGAGCAATTCCAATCAGCGTATCCAGGATGCTATCACTCTCTCCACCATCTGGTGAGGAAGGGCTCTCATCTTCGGGAATATCGACAGCAAAAGAGCCAATAACCGCTTGAAAGTTTTGAAGCGCTTCCGCCTCTACCGTGCCAGGGTCTGCACCCACTTTTTCAACGGTGTTTTCGGCGAATTCCCTGAGAGTTTCATATCGAGCAACTGCAAGGTTCTCATCCTGGTTGAGAGAGTATGAATCGATAACCATTCGAAGGTAATCAACTCGCAAATCTTCGCGCAGCTGCGCAGATTCACCATCTATCCATTGAACCGGGCTTATCACCCAACCATAAAGCACACCAAGAGCCAGCCCCAAGACGAGGGCTCCGACTCCCAAGACCCATTTTCGTTCTAGCAAATCGCTTACAACATTCATGGCCTCTCTCTTCCTGAAGCAATTGCCAAATATGAATTACACAATCGAGAATAAATCTAAAATCGATTTTAGACTGTTCACCGATCAATGGCAAACAAGATGTTGCATTTTTTATGCCATTTCTTGCGATTTTTCCTCAACTTCTGCTATTTCGTACGTGTTTTCACAAGCCAGACAAGTTGCATCCTTTTTATTATCGACCACCAGCAACCCAGCACAATTTGGACATGGGGTTACCAGGGGTCGCTTCCAACTGGAAAAGTCGCACTCCGGATAGCGTGAACAACCATAAAATACTCGTCCCTTGCGTGTCCTGCGCTCAACTACCTCCCCCTCACACTTTGGACAATTAACCCCAATTTTTTCAAGCCACGGTTCAGTATAGCGGCATTCAGGAAAATTAGTGCAACCTATAAATTTCCCAAAACGTCCAATTCTAACCATCAGGGGATGACCCGTTTCCGGACAGAGTCGATCTAAAATTTCCGGTTCTGCCTTAACTTCAGGCATATGTACTTTTGCCTCTTCCAGTTGTATCGCAAAAGGATCATAAAATTCTCGAACCACATCGACCCATGGCTTCGCTCCACTGGCAATAAGGTCCAGATCATCCTCCATCCGTGCCGTAAAGCCGAAATCCACGATATTGGGAAAATGATCAACAATCAACTCATTCACAATTTCACCGATCTCTGTTAAGAACAATCGTCGTTCCCTTCTTTCAACATACCCCCGATTTTGAAGGGTGGAAAGGATTGGCGCGTAGGTGGATGGTCTACCAATTCCATGCTCTTCGAGCGCGCGCACAAGGGTCGCATCTGAATAACGCTTGGGCGGCTGTGTAAAATGTTGATCGTGTGAAAGGTTTAAAAGGTCTAACGGATCGCCATCCTTCAACTTGGGCAATTTTGCCAGTTTAGCTTGCAATTCGTCATCTTTTAAATTTCCTTTATCTTTCGCTGCTATTTCATATACTTCCGTAAATCCCTTGAAGCGAATACTTGAAGCAGAAATACGGAAAATAAAACTTTTGTCCTCCGATTTCCCCTCCACCTCTATCGATAAAGTGTCGTAAATCGCCTCAGTCATTTGTGATGCAACAAATCGCTTCCAAATGAGTGAATAGAGCTTGTACTGCGCACTTGAAACATAATCTTTGATCTTCTCTGGTGTCCTCAGAACTGAAGTCGGTCGGATTGCCTCATGAGCCTCCTGCGCGCGTGCCGACTTAGTCTTATATTGCGGTGGTTTTTCCGGGACATATTCAGGGCCATATTTGGTCCGGACAAATTCCCTGGCTTCATCTTGAGCGGTTTTAGAGACGTTGGTCGAATCTGTTCTCATATAGGTAATCAAACCTACAGGCTCTTCCGCATCTAAATCTACGCCTTCATAGAGCTGTTGAGCGATTCTCATCGTGCGCCGAGCAGAGTATCGAAGTCTTCTCGAGGCGGCTTGCTGCAATGTACTGGTGGTAAAAGGAGCAGAGGGCCGGCGGACTCTTTCCCCGGTTTTCACACGCTTGACACTGTACTTAGATTTCCACAGTTCATCTAAGAGCTTTGTTACATCCCCTTCATTGGTCAAATTCGGTTTTTCACCATCAATTTTCGTCAGTCTCGTTTCAAAAGATGGTGGGTTCTCTGGTTGCAGAAACTCAGCATTAACAGTCCAATACTCTTCCGCAACAAAATCTCGAATTTCCTTCTCCCGATCGACTACGATTCGCAATGCTACCGATTGCACCCTTCCCGCGGATAATCTCCCACGGACTTTGGCCCACAGCAATGGGCTCAAGTTGTAGCCTACTAATCTATCGAGGATTCGACGAGCCTGCTGTGCATCCACTAGGCACATGTCGATATCGCGTGGATTATCAAAGGCATTTTGTATAGCATCCTTTGTTATTTCGTGAAAAACGACTCTTCTGACTAAGTTGGGGTCAGCATCCACTGCTTCGACCAAGTGCCATGCGATCGCCTCACCCTCTCGATCGGGATCTGTTGCTAAATACACCTCTTCCACTCGAGCCGCATCCGCTTTGAGCTCTTTTACTACATCGCGTTTCTCATTTGGTACACGATATTTAGGATTGAAATCGTTTTCAACATCTACCGAAATTTGCGATCGGAGAAGGTCTCGAACATGCCCTACAGAGGCTTTAACTGAGTATTCCTTTCCCAGGAAGCGCCCTACTGTTCGAGCTTTAGCTGGGCTCTCAACAATAACCAATTTGCCCTTTCGAGGTTTGGAGCTTTTGCCTTTCCTCTTGCGCTTGCTTGGGATTGGTTTTGGTGCCACCAGTCCTTCATGTGCATCAGTTCGACCCATTCGATAAAGATTGGTACCACAAACCGGACATTTGCCTTTTGTCGCCGGATTACCAGCCGAGGTAAATGTAGGTTCCGAATTTTCAATCGGTCTTTTTTCCTTGCACTTAACACAATATGCTTCCACCATTACTCCTAAAGATAAATATCCTTCCCCTGCTCAGATAACATCCGCACAATCTTTCTTACATCTTGCGCGTGATCTCGATTACAAACAAGCAACACATTGCCTGCATCAACTACAACAAGATCTTTTACACCCAGCAGGGCAATTAACCGTTTATTATCCTCCGTCACTACCATTGAACCTGTTGTGTTCATTAGTAGAGACGAATCGGAAAACACAATATTACCACTATCATCAGTTTTCAATACTTCGAACATCCGGTCCCAGCTTCCAATGTCAATCCATCCTAAATTATTTGCTGGGAGTACAACTACCCGTTTGGCTTTCTCCATAATACCGTAATCAACAGTTTGACTCTCCAATCGCTGCCACACAAAATTTAGCACTTCAGCGAAAGTTGGGGTTTCAATCGCAGCTTTGATCTCAGCCAACCCACTTGAAAGATTGGGCATATGTTGATCGATTTCTTCAATGATTCGCTTCGATTTCCAAATAAACATACCTGAATTCCACGAGTAGTCCCCACTTGATACATATTCCTCCGCAACCTTAGCAGGCGGTTTTTCTTTGAATCCTAAAGATCGAAAATACCGAAATCCATTTACTGCGCCCAATTCTTCTCCTCGTTGGATATAGCCATAACCAGTCGAAGGATATGTTGGCAATATACCTAAGGTAACCAATTCACCCAAGGAAGCAATTTCGTACGCTGCCTTAAGCATCTCTCGAAATGTATTCTCATCTTTGATAAAGTGATCGGCTGTAAGTACTGCCATCACGCTATCTGGGTTTGCGCGGTTTAGTATTGTTGCTGCTAATCCAAC
>JAGLGG010000156.1 GCA_023144145.1 Anaerolineales bacterium
GGAGCGATCGTCCTTCAGGAGGGTTTGGAGCCGATCGTTCAGATGACCTGCCGTGATCGCAACCGATTGGCAATTCAAGCTGACCTTCTGGGCGCCTATGCGCTTGGTATGCGCAATATCCTTTGTCTCACCGGTGACCACCAATCTTTCGGCAACCATCCCACCGCGAAAAACGTGCATGACCTCGATTCGATGCAGCTAATAAAAATGGTTAAGGATATGCGCGATGAAAAGTGTTTCGAGTGTGGTGACGAATTTGAAGGAACTGAACCGAGGTTCTTCGTCGGCGCGGCTTCCAATCCTTTTGGAGATCCCTTTGAGTGGCGTCCACATCGCTTGGCGAAAAAAGTAAACGCTGGAGCCGACTTCATTCAAACACAATTGATTTACAACGTAGAGCGATTTGCAGAATTCATGCAAAGTGTTCGTGACCTCGGCATCCACGAACAAACCTACATCCTGGCAGGGATTGGGCCGTTGAAATCACCTGGCATGGCGAAGTATATGCGCGATCAGGTTCCCGGCCTTGACGTGCCCAATGAGATGGTGGATCGGATGACCTCCGCTGCCGCAGGCATTGACAAAGAAGATAAGAAAGCAAGGCGAGAGGCTTGGCGAAATGAGGGCAAGCAAATCGCTATTGATTTGATCAAGCAACTCCGTGAAATTGAAGGCGTCGCGGGGGTTCACATTATGGCGATTGAATGGGAATCTGCTGTGCGGCCCATTGCAGAAGCTGCAGGTTTGCTTCCCCGACCCGAGGCAGAACCATTATCAACTGAAGGCTAAGTATTAGCGTAAATATGAGGTTTCAATGGCGACTCAATTAAGTACGAACCTGGCAAATCGAATTCTCGAAAATACAGGGGAAAACGTCTTTCTTTGTTACCAATGCACAAAGTGCACCGCCGGTTGCCCCTTGATGGAATATTTCGATCTCGGCCCCAACCAGATCATGCGCGCAGCTCAATTGGGAATGGAGGAGCTCATCTTTGAAAGCAAAAGCCCGTGGATTTGCGCCTCCTGCCAAACCTGCACAACTCGATGCCCACAGGGGATTGATATCGCTAAGGTCATGGACTTCATCGTGATCGAAGCGACCGAGAGAGGGATTGAGCCCAAAGTGCCCGAGATCGCATTCTTCCAGAAGGTATTTTTACGTAATGTCAATATCCTCGGCCGGGCATATGAATTGGGTTTGATGGCAGAGCGCAACGTACGCACTCTGAAACTTTTTCAGGATATTGACCTCGGTATAGAAATGATCAAAAAGCGTAAGATTAAGTTCTTGCCAGAATTCGCCCGAAGAGGAAGCCGGAAGCCGCCTCCTGTTGATCCCAAACCAGACGCTAACCAAATCGGCTATTATCCCGGGTGTTCCCTGCACGGCATGGCGGAGGAGTTCAATATTTCAACCCACGCAGTATTGAATAAGTTGGATTATCAGCTTGTTGAACCTGATGAGTGGGTCTGCTGCGGATCGACTCCCGCTCACAGGGTTGACCACCGTTTGGCTATAAAGCTGCCACTCGAGAATATGATTCTCCTCGAACAACAGGGTTTAAAAGATGTAGCTGTCCCATGTGCTTCATGCTACAGCAGGTTCCGCTCTGCCGCGCACGAATTGCGCCAGGATCCCGATTTAGGGGAAGACCTAGCACAAGAGTTGGGATATGAGTATAAGGACAGCCTCAGCATATTTTCCTTAGTCGAATTTCTCAATCAACGTGTTGGGACCGAACGTATCGAAGCGGAAGTGGTCAAGCCTCTCGAGGGCTTGAAAGTCGCCTGTTATTATGGATGTTTACTGACTCGACCGCCCTCGATTACTGGGGCAAATACCGAAGAGACCGAGTATCCCATGGCGATGGATCACATCTTGAAGGCCCTGGGAGCCACTCCGATCGATTGGGATTACAAAGTTTCATGCTGCGGCGCTGCACTCTCACTAACCTTCACAAACATCGTCCATGACATGACCCGAAAAATCCTCGAGAATGCCCAGGCACGCGGCGCCGATATTATCGCCGTAGCCTGCCCGCTTTGCCATTTGAATCTTGATGGCAGACAAGCACAGATGGATGACGCTCCAAATATGCCCGCCGTCTACTTCACCCAGTTGATGTCTTTAGCATATGGGCTACCAACTGAGGCCAAGCTCGATCGCGTTATCATCGATCCTCGACCCATCTTAAGTGAAAGGGGGCTGCTAGTCACTTGAAACCGGAAGGAGGGCAAAGGGGTCCAATTGCTGCCATTGTCTTTGCATCTACCGGTGAAGATATCCGGAATTGCGGACAGTGCGACCTTTGCAGTATCGAGTTATCACCCTCAATGGACATGACCATTGGAGAGTTACTTCAAAAGGCAGCTCAAAACGATCCCTCCGTTTTCAGAAGTACGACCCTGTGGCACTACGATCCAATGCTCCATATGGATGGAAGATGCCAGACGGGGATCGATATTTTACGAGTCATCGAAGCAATGAGAGAAGAAGCTAAACTGCGCGGGATCTCGCCCTAAAACCAGTCCAAGTTATTTCGCTTACAACCAACCATTAAATATTATTAGAGGATGTTTTCTTATGAAAATTGCGGTCACTGGTAAAGGCGGCGTTGGAAAAACCACTCTGACCAGCCTGCTTGCTTATACACTCGCTGACCAAAACTATCAAGTGTTAGCGATTGATGCAGACCCTTCTCCCTGTCTGGGGGCTGCATTGGGATTTCCGGAAGAATTGCTGGTTGATCTCACCCCGATTGCACGGATGGATGAACTCATTTATGAGAGAACAGGTGCGAAGCCAGGAACAACCGGAGGATATTTCAAGTTAAACCCAAGGGTTGACGATCTTCCCGATCGATTCTCAGCAGTACACCGAGGGATACGAATGCTGGAATTGGGATCCGTAAAGTTAGGTGGTGCAGGGTGCATCTGCCCAGAAAGTGCGATGCTTCGCAGCTTGGTCACCCATATTCTGCTGCGGCGCGATGAGGTCGTACTCTTGGATATGTATGCTGGTGTTGAACACCTGGGTCGAGCCACCGCCGATGCTGTAGATGCAATGCTCGTGGTCGTCGAGCCAACTGCGCGAAGCCTGGGCACTGCCAAGCAAATTATGGATCTCGCCAATGATTTGAAGATGAAACATCTCTTCCTGGTTGGCAGCAAAATACAGGGAGATGAGGATCTTCATTTCATCCGGAATAATTCCCCTGGATTGGATGTATTGGGGTCGCTCGCAGACGATCCACGCGTTCGACAGGCTGATCGGGAAGGTATTTCGGCGTACGATCTATCGCCCGAATTAGCTGCTTCTGCAAAGGAGATCGTCGAAAAATTGGAGCAATATCGACAAACCTGATTCAATCGGTCGAAACAAAATCCCGTGGAATTAGCAGCCACGGGATATTGTTTTAAGTAATGATGATGACAAAGAGTTATTCTTGCCCCTAACTACCTAACTACAATTGCGCGCTCACTTTAAAAATTCGCGCACGACACCCAACATCCTTCGAGGTTGAATCGATTTAATTAGCACAGGTTTGTATGCGAACTGTGCAGATACTGCTCCAAAAAGGGCGCCTCTAAGTCCAGGGTCTGTTTTCGCAGCTCTCACTACCGCATCTAATAATCCAAATCGAGCAAGTGTGATCGTAATAAACCGCATAACTCTCCCATATGGCATATCGCTTATGATATCTTCATTTGCTGGGCAATAGTCATCGTGGAAGGCTTCCTTTGATATTCCGACGAATAACATGGTGTTTGCTGCACGTATACCCGTCTGAATACCTGAAGTCACCCCTTTACCTTTAAATGAGCGAACTAATCCGGCAGCATCTCCTACCATAACATAACGGTTGCCGTAATACCCTTTTGCTAGCGTACATGGGAATCTTCCCTTAAAAAGACGCGCATCATCGTGGTCAAACTTCCCCATATCCTTCATATGGTCAAATAATTTAACAACCTCAGGCATAGACAGAAAAGACTGCATTAGGGGTGAGTCGACCGACTTCCCAGCAATATTTATCGTGAGATGGTTTCCCTTGGGAGTTATCCCGCCAAATTCAATCCGTGGATGAGTAGGGAGAAAAGCGTGGATTCGCTCACCGAACAACGATATTACTTCTGATGAAGGATGGTATTTTGTTACAACCGAACTGAGCTCATCTGGAGGGCGATAATCACTCACACGGCCAAACATCGCCGCGCTTCCTTCGTCTAACCCAAAGGCTCCAACGACAACATCGCCCTCTACAGGTGCATTCTCCGTGTATATGATCACTTTATCTCCGTGCAATTCAATATCAACCGCACGCGCTGTCATTACCGTAATGCCCGCTTTCCTGACTTCATCCAACATGAAGTCATCAAACTGGACCCGTCTCAGAGCAATCGACGGCTCTTCTCCACCATCGAGGGTGATCCTTTCGTTTTTGGTATGTAAAACATAACCAGTGATTTTCGATCTGGAGAGATGATCCGGAAACGGAATCCCTAATTCGTCTGACAACAACCTTGGTAAGGGTGGTGAAAGTACACCGACACATTGGTTGTGATGCAACTCACCGGCGAATTGTTTTCCCTCAATCAAGATAATATCAATCCGTTTACCCATCATCGAAGCCTTACGCTTGAGCGTCAAGGCACAAGCGGCCCCAGAAGGTCCACCGCCTAAAATTATTACCCTACTATTTTCGTGAAGAGGTACCATTCTATGAATTAGTCCTGTTTCGAATTTGGTTTTTCAATCCATTCCAAATCTTGAGGAATGAGGTTGGGCTGAACATCAACCAAAACAAATTACGGTATGTTTCATCCCCGGTGAACATCCCCCATAAGAAGCGCGCCCACAATCGGTGTTCAGGCCTATCTTCTTGCTCAGCCTGGATGATGTTCCTCCAAATTTTAAGAAGAACTGGAGCTCGGAGTGTTATTGACCATAATCGATATAAGATACCACCATATGTATTATCGCGTGCTATTTTACTGCAAAATTTAGCATACGTCTTTCTGAAATCAGAACGAGAAATTCCCGAACCTAAAGCGGTTTTTATCGCTTCCTGAGATGTGAAGAATGAAGAGCCTATACCATCTTTGTACAACCGAGTCACTGCTGCATCACCTACTGCTACCCAACGATTACCGAAATAAGTTCGTGCCGGTCGGATGGCTATCCTTGGCGTACAACCGCATAGACTTATTGGCTCCTTCCCCAAACTAGCTTCCAGATCTTGGGCTTCGATAAAATCATTGATTGCGTCTGTCGTCAAACCCTTTCCTAAGAGTGAAATATTAAGGTATTTACCTTTGGGCGTAAGGGCGCCAAAAACCAATCCTGCCGGACGCTGGAAATAAGCACTCACAACATCCTCCGGCCATGTAGAAGGTCGTAAGATCTCATCTTGCGCCATGATCGATGTTTTAGGGGGAGAATAGCCAAACTCATCGTCAAGGGGCGCGCGGCTATTTACACCACTTGCCAGGATGAGCAAATCTGCTTTGTAAGACTCGTGTGCCGTGTGTATCACCGGCCGATTTTCCCAAGACACCTTGCGAACTCTTGAACGAATAAGTTTGGCCCCTAGCAAGCTAGCTTGATCGAGCAAATATTGATCGAAGCTTTTTACGTCAGGGTTGTCGGAAATTCTGGGGCCAGAACCACGGTAAACACTAAGGATTTTCCGCTGCCTGTCTGGTTGTTCCAACCGGATGGCCTCTCCATCCAAGTTAAGTACATAGGCTTCGACCCTTGATTGCACCAATTCTTCAGGAAGGATGATGTTGAGCGATTCCAAGCCTCTAATGAGCCTTGAAGATAAAATACCTGCGCATCGATTACACCCGCCTGGACCGGGCTTCGTAAAATCACGTGGCTCGAATAGTAGGACTTCCAAGTTGAGATTGCGCGCGCGCATCAGGGTTAACAAATGAAGAGCTGCGAAACTACCCGCAGGGCCTCCACCAATAACGCAGACTAGATCTCCATCAGACAGCCTAATACCCATCCGGTGACTCCGCATTTCAACTTAAAATAAAATCAATCCAACTTGGGGAGGAAAAATCTACTCCCCAATTCTTCTCATTCCATAAGGCTTCATTTAAGGTCTAAATTATAGTGTATAAAATCATTTGAAGATTGGCACAGCAGTGGATGAGTATTCAACAGATCCGTGGAAGCAGCTCGCCAGAAAGAACGTCCACGATGCGCGTTCCACCAATCGTTGTTCGCATCAACACTCTTCCAGCAGGATCAGTTGATACTTCACCGATTCGACAAGCCTCTGCGCCATATTTTGTTGATCGCATCTTCTCGAGAATCTCATCCGCATAGGTCGTTGAAACGATGGCAATTAGTTTGCCTTCATTAGCCACATACATTGGATCAAAACCGAGCATCTCACAAGCTGCTTCGACTGCAGGGTGAATGGGAATGGAAGTTTCATCAAGATGGATCGCGACTTTGCTCTGCTTGGCAATTTCATTTAATGCCGTTGCTACTCCACCCCGGGTCGGGTCACGTAGAACATGGATATCATTTGTGACCTCGAACATCGCTTCTACCAAACCATTTAAGGGGGCCACGTCCGATTCGATAGTCGTTTCGAAGGCCAGCTCACCACGCGCGGCCAAGACCGCGATTCCGTGATCGCCAATCGATCCTGAGATCAAGACCGCATCACCAGGTCGGGCGTTTGCCCCCCCAGCCTCACGACCCTCCGGGATGACCCCAATTCCGGTGGTGTTGATGAAAATCTTATCCGCGTTGCCTCGCTCGGCGACCTTCGTATCACCGGCAATGATTTTGATGCCAGCCGCAGCTGCTGCTAACTTCATCGATTGGGCGACGTTCTCCAATACCTCAAATTTGAGCCCCTCTTCCAAAATAAAACCTGCTGTTAACCACCTGGGCTGAGCGCCGACCATTGCTAAATCATTCACCGTTCCATAAACCGCTAAACTACCAATATCTCCCCCCGGAAAGAAAAGCGGCGCAACGATGTGTGAATCGGTTGAAACAGCCAAGCGCTCGAAATCCTTCTTAGAAATTACTGCGGCATCATTACCCTGCATCAATTCCGGATTTTCGAAATTGGGGTAAAAAATGTTCTCGATCAGACGCTGGGTCATCCTGCCGCCGCTGCCGTGTCCAAGAACGATCTTCTCATCATGAGCTAAAGGGACAGGGCATACGCGAGCTTCGAGTGAGATTTTTTCTTGTTTTTCTTTCATCTAGCTCACCTTTTTCTAGACATGTAAAGGAGTCCAGCGGCATGCCGCTGGGCATTGGCAAGCCAATGCACTCCTCTAAGCTAAAAGTCGTCTTCCACATCTAACTCGTCAGTTGATTGTGAAAAGACTTCTCTCTGGAATTCGATCCCTGATTTTTCTATAAATGATTTGTAACTAGAAAATAGATCCTCTTCAGGATTCTCGACAAGTCCGTGTTTAACCGAATTAAAATGGACATACTGCAGTCTAGCAAGATAGTCTCGTTCGGATGAAATACATTTATCCCAATAATTATGCCAAATGCGCCGACCAGGTTTCTTATCGAAAGCATTAACATACCTTGCCGTGATCGAATGAACCGATCGGATCAAGCTCGTCAAAGTATCAGCGTCCTCTGATGCTCTTGCGATAAAATGATAGTGATTATAAAGAATTGCCCAAGCCTCTAAATTCCACTCAAGCTCTGATGCTTTCTCATGTAATACCTTGCGCAAATATGCTCTTTTTATCTCAGTATTGAAAAACTTCTGTTTGTAGAGAGTAGAGCCTGTGATCATATAGATTGTCCTAGGGATGAATAGATGAGGTGGATTATGAGTGTAATTTTTATATTCATCCATCAGACAGCACCTTCAATTGAAAATATCTCCCCATAGAATCTGGAGTCCAGCGGCTTGCCGCTGGGCACCAGCAAGCTGGTGCACTCCTTACCTTTAATAAATGTCACAGCTCGACCTTAAACGCATCCTAATAGCTTACGCACTCCAAATATCATTATCAACATTCCGCCTGGCATCGGCCTGAGCTTCGCTTAGGTTGCGCAAGCAGAGCTTACGCACTCCGCTCAAGAAACCTCATGCCTCCCGTATTGATAATACGCCGCGCATGCTCCCTCAGCTGAAACCATCGTGGCGCCAAGCGGGCTTTCAGGGGTGCACTGCTCACCGAAAGCTGGGCAGTCATGTGGCTTCTTCAACCCTTGGAGAATCAACCCCGAAATACACAGTGGTGATTCTTCAGTTTGAATTTTCTCTACATCAAAGCGCGCCTCCGCGTCAAAACCCTGAAACTCTGGTCTCAATCGCCATCCACTCATGGGGATTACGCCAATCCCGCGCCATTTCCTATCACATTCTTCAAACACTTGATCGATAATTTCTTGTGCACGCCGATTTCCTTCAAGGGTTACCGACCTCTTGTAGGCATTGTCGGCAATCTTATTCCCCGCCTCCAAGTGCTTTACGGTTGTCAATATTCCATCTGCAATGTCGAAAGGCTCAAATCCAGTTACAACAATCGGCACTCCGTATTTCTCAGCAATCGGGCCATATTCCCAATAACCCATCACCGCACAAACATGCCCAGCAGCCAAGAAACCCTGTACTCGGTTTTCGGGTGAGCCCAGAATGGCGTGCATCGCTGGAGGAACTCGTACATGTGATACCAAAACGCTATAGTTAGTGAGGCCGAGTGATTTCGCTTGTAGAACACTCATCGCGTTAGGCGGTGCAGTCGTCTCAAAACCGATCGCAAAAAATACAACCTGCTTGTCGGGGTTTTCCTGTGCAATTTTGATCGCGTCCAACGGCGAATAGATAACTCGAACATCACCCCCATTTGCGCGTACTGAAAACAAATCCATCCCTGATCCAGGCACCCGGAGCATATCCCCATAGGAGGTGAAAATCACCTCAGGCTGGGAGGCAATTGCCAAAGCCTTATCAATGAGCTCCAACGGAGTCACACAAACCGGACATCCCGGACCATGCACAAGCTCGATTTCATCTGGTAGGAGCTGGTCTAATCCATAGCGAACTATGGCATGTGTCTGACCACCACAGATCTCCATGATGACCCATGGCTTGGTAACCGTTTGTTTGATCTCATCAATCACCCGACCAACCAGTTCCTTATCTCTGAACTCGGTAACATACTTCATAACCCACTCACCTACTCTGCGCTTTCACCGAGCTCTTCTCCAATATTTACGATTTCTCGAAGCATTTCAAGGGTTTCTTGCGCTTCCTTCTCACTGAGTTGGCTGATGGCAAAACCAACATGCACGATGACATATTCCCCAACGGCAGCATCGGGGACATATTCCAAGCATGCCTCGCGCACGACCCCCCCGAAGTCGACCTTCCCCATCTTCAAGTCATTGGTCTCATAAATTTCAGTGATTTT
>JAGLGG010000157.1 GCA_023144145.1 Anaerolineales bacterium
AATCGCCGCTTGGAGCATGACCGCATCTAAATGGCACTGCCCTCCAGTGTTTATTTGAATAGCCGTTGCCCCAGCCTCAGCAGCGCGATCAGCATCGATGCTCGTTGCTATATCGCCATCGATAACTGCAACCTGCAGCTGTGTTTTCAACTCTCCAAGAGTTCGTTCTATGAGCGATGTTTTTCCCGCTCCTGGAGACGCCATCAGGTTCAATGCAAACACACCAGCCGAATCGAATCTAGCAAGATTCTCATCAGCTAGTTGTTCATTTGCACTCAGGATGTTCTCAACAACCTCAACCCGCTTACGCATATCCACTCCCGCTTTTCCTAGGGTATGCCATTATTTTCCCTGGATCCTACTACTCTCAGCCCTCCACTTCGATAGCTTCTACAGAGAACTCATCCCCAGCAATAACTTTCACTGAATTTCCCTCGCACGAGGGGCAATCGAAGAATTTTCCATCCGGCTGAAAACGGTGATCACACTCGAGGCAAAGTAGTTCAGCCTTAATTCTTCGGAAATTTAGCATGGCCCCTTCTGCGATAGTATCCTTGCTGAGAATATCCCAGTAAAAGCTAACTGAGTCATCGATAATGGAGGCCAAATCCCCTATCACCAAGTGAATATCTGTAATTCGATTCGCCCCAGCAGACTCAGCGTGTTTAAGAGCTATGCGCAGTATGCTCTCTGTTATCGGTAACTCATGCATTTACGTGTCTCTTGGCAGCGGATGGTTCAAAATAAGACTAGATCAATCCTCATTTATTGCTCTCTTTGGAAGAATATGTTTCGTGATCCCAAGGGCACAGTGGTTTAAGTCACCAAATATTACGCAATCAGTCCAAATTCTTTCGGTAATATTATGTCAATCCCTCCGGGCACAGATTTATGCGCATTAATTTGAATTTACCCAACGATGTCAGATCCCAATTTCACCTTATCCATGTGTAGCAAATGGGTCATTCTTTCGAATGACCCACATCTCAATTTTATTTTTATGGCTTCACTGGAAAAACACAATCACAAGAAGAAGACCGAAATAGGTCTCTACCCGGCATATTTCACCGCCCACTCGCATTCACAAATATGCGGTCCTTCATCGAAGGGGTCAATTCACAATTCAGTCTTCGGCTGAAACGTTGGCCAGAAATTGCGCCATTTGTCGAACTCTTGGATCCATCATTTTCCCTTTTATACGGTCATCAAAAGATAGTTAAGCTTGTGCCAGCATCTGCTTTGCTGCCTGGCGGCAAATTTGGACAGCGAAGTTCGTCCCACGATCCCAGGGATAGATCTGACTCATGCTCGCAAACCATAATCCATCCAGCGGGGTTTTGATCGAAGGAATCGCTTGGGAATGATTCAGCGGGGGAACAGGTTGTGCGTAGGATGTCTTGAATAACCAGGTCTCGCGGACCCAGTCAGGTTGAAATTTCTTGTTAATTCGGGAAAAGGCAGGAAGAAATCGCTCTAGCAGTTCCTCTTTTGTCAGCGAGAAGTATTCATGGTCCTCTTCTAGGTAATCCCCACAGTACACAATATGATCACCACCAAAATGTTGCCGGGGCAGGAAATTCGTATGTTCTACAAGAGATAGGAACGGAAATCCTGAAGCTTTTGGTAGATTGTGCCAGTATACGCCATCCTCCGAGAGAGGATGCTTGAGCGCCAGGATTAATACCACGGCTCCCATCGATTTTAATTGAAGCAATTGCTCAAGGTATTGCTTAGGAAGCGAAGGGGTTGTACGAGCCAAAATTGCCGGAGAAGTAGTCGATAGACACTTATCGAAAACGGCAGTTTCCTCAGAGCTGATTATGCTTATCCCACCATCGGTTTGTCCCCTAATTTGATCAACCGGCTGGTTCAACAGGATCCTAACACCGCGCTGACGTAATTCATCAGCCAATCGATCCAGCAGGGCTTGAAATCCTCCCTTGAATGTCCCCAGCCGTGGTGTGCGCGCTTTGAACCTGGCCCAAAACCATGCCATGTTGACATCTTGATAATGAGGTCCAAATTTCCCTACTAGGAGCGGCTTCCAAATGACCTCATAGCCATTGTGACCAACCCATTTTCGGATCCAGGAATCCGCAGTGACACGCTCTAAAGGCTTCCAGTTGGGAGTCAGCTTTAGATATGCAATTACGGCTCCAAGTCGCAAGCGGTCGAAAAATGGGATTCCCGGAAAGCGGAGGACCGCTAAAGCAGAATCCAATGGATAAAACTTCTCGTTGTGAAATACTGCAGTTGTGGGTCGAGGGAATATGACATCATCACTCCACCCAAACTCATCAATCAGATCGAGGATGTATCGATCTGTCGCAAACCAGTGGTGATAATATCTCTCAACGGACCAATCCCAGTTTGTATCCTTGAAGCCACTTGCCAATCCACCCACGCGGTCAGCAGCCTCATAGATCACCACTTCATGTCCAGCACGGTTTAAATCATGTGCCGCTGCAAGACCTCCAACCCCAGCCCCAACTACAACGACTTTCATTCTTTCTCCTCACCTATTTCCACCTGAATACTGCGCCATGAAATCCGCTCTCGGGCCATGAAATACGCACCTAAGACCGTAATGGGCAACCATAATGCCGCATGTAAAACCAATGTATAGCTTGCAGCCGTATCCTCCGGGACATTGAATGCCTTTAATATTGCGATCCCTGGCGCGTCAAAGGTGCCGATATACCCTGGTGCGGATGGGATGGTAGTCGCCAAATTCACGATGCCGTTCATCAACATTAGCGCAAAGAAACTGACCTCAAAGGTGAAGGCGTGCATCACAAACCAGTATTTTCCCGTTTCGAAAAGCCATATCACCACGGAGGTCAAGAGTACCATCCCCACATCAGCTGGAGATCTCAGGGAAGCCAAACCACCTATAAAGCGTTCAAGCATAGACCTGGATGAAGTGCGGAATTTAGAGGGAATAACTCGATTGATCAAGCCATCGAAGAATTTGAGTGATCGGTCCGGATAGACCGCCATCAACATAAAAACAATCACGGCAGCCAGGAAAACACCAGACCCTAATAATGCAAGTGTCCGAATATCCCCAATGAAACCGGAATCGTCTGATAAGCTGATCAGTTCAGGTAAGTTCAGGAAGACAAACGCCAGCATAACGATTCCGTCAAATGCGCGCTCAACTATGATCGTTGCCAGAGATGCGGATATCGGAATGCCCTCCTTCTCTCGAAGAACGTATGCCCGTAATAGCTCCCCTGCACGGGCGGGATAGATGTTATTTCCCATGTAGCCAATTGCCACGATGGGGAACATCGTCTTAGTGGGAATTCTCTTTAGGGGTCTGAGGAGATAGTGCCAACGCCAAGCCCTAGCCCAAACAGCGAGGAAATACACGCCGATGCCAGGGATGAGCCACCCATACTTAGCACCTTGCAATTTTTGCCAAACGTCTACCGGTTGAAGATTTCGGAATGCAATCCATAGAAAGATCGCACTGATGATGAGCCCCAACCAGAATTGCCAGCGCTTCAAGCATCCTCCACAACACGGGCGGGGTATGGTTACCCCGCCGCAACCAGCATTCTACCATGTATACCTACATCAAGACCACGCACGCCGGATCAATTATCAATGCTTGAGGAATTCCGAATACGTTTATAAAATCGTTACATTAAAGCAGGGCGCGCAATGATAATTTTGCGCGCCCAAATATTATTGCGTTATTTTCGATTTACGCTACTTCAACAACCTCTGGCAACATCTTTGCCAGGATGCGTTCTAATGCCATCGTGTGGCTACAAACGCCTCTGGTGATGAAGAAATTACAATCACATTTCCACGTGCCATCTTCAAATTTCACGCGATGGGGATTGTTCGTGCCTTCAAATGTCGCTTGGAATGAGTCAAATTTGATCCGCTCGCGTTCTTCTGCATAACGTTTGGCTTTGTCAATCTTGCCAATCATCCCATAATCCATATTTTCTTCTCCTATCTTAGTTTTTCCAGTCAAGCTAATATAAATTGCGGATCCAAATTCTGATTTACGCTTGATCCAAATTAACGTTCTGGCAGAGAAGAACGATGCAAAAAGGCACGCGGATCTTGCTCCACGTGCCTCATGTTTTCGCTCATATGTGACCAAATCCCCGCATAGCGATTTGTTCTCCCCGACATATTGAGTATAAGCGTTAGGATTTGCAGAGTCAATCCACGCTTCCCAAACGAGTATCCTGCGCTTAGTAAACGCTTCCTAACCCGATGCGTGTTGATCTACTCATGTACCAATTAGTTAGCGAATACAAACCCCATTGGCAACTCCTTCAAAAGCCTGACCCATTTTCTACCGGTACGTGAGGCCTTATTTAGAATTGCTGTTCTCCATAAGTGTTAGCAGGTCACTTATCTTTTCGATGACCAGGCAATCAGGCGAAGAGTAAAGCGAGAATGGGTCAAGTAGAACTGGCTTTAGATTAGCAGCTTTCGCGCCCAAAACATCAGCGTAGAAATTGTCACCGACGTAAATTGAGGA
>JAGLGG010000158.1 GCA_023144145.1 Anaerolineales bacterium
CAATTAAAACGGCTCAACTACGATCGGAACATCTTTAAAGGCAAACGTTATAACCCGATTTCTTTTATCCAGTTTTCTTCCATCCAATATAGTCGAGGGTGCCGGTTCACTTGCGATTTCTGCTCAATCCACGCTTTCTATGGCTCTCAGACGCGGCATCGGCCAGTGACAGAGCTTGTCGCAGAAATAAAAGCCCTTGATCGCAGATTTATTGTTTTTGTTGATGACAACCTTTTCGTCAACGCTTCGATGGCTGAAGAACTCTTCCGGGCGTTGATTCCTCTAAACATCCGTTGGGCCTGCCAAATTAGTCTTGATGTGGCAAATAACAACCAGTTATTAAATTTGATGGCGAAAAGCGGATGTGTTGCTGCGGTAATTGGTTTCGAGTCAATAAATAAGGCGAATCTTGGACAGATGAAGAAAGGTTGGAACATCAAGCATGATGCTCATATCGATGCGATCCAAAAGTTCCACGATCTGGGCATTATGATCTATGCCACATTTGTCTTCGGCTATGACAACGATACGGTGGACTCGTTCGACATCACAGCCGAATTTGCCATCAGTTCAAAGTTTGCCCTGAGTAATTTTCTTGCACTGACACCGACACCAGGTTCGCCACTTTACGCCAGGTTATTGGCTGAGAACAGACTGATCTATGAGCGGTGGTGGTTAGATCCCAATTACAGGTTTGGACAGGCAACCTTCTACCCTCTGAGAATGACGCCAGATGAACTCCCTGAAGGATGTAGTCGGGCGCGCAAGATTTTCTACAAATCGGGATCAATTTTCAAGCGTATGCTCGGTACTGTGGCTAACAACCATGATTTTTCTCACCTTGGGATTTACCTAACCACCAACCTGGTTGTAAAAAGCAATATTTTCTCCAAGATTGGGTGCCGATTGGGGGCTGTTACACCCCTGGTACCTCAACTTGATAACATTCCCCTTCCGCTGACGTCAAGCAGAGGTTTGGGACTTCGTTCTGCGACAGTAGGATTGAACGGATCACAATCATTGAAATGAAGATCACATTCATACGTCCCCATATAACTGACGTGCGGTCACCAACTGCAATGGAGCCGCTTGTTTTCGCCATCCTTGCCGGTCTTACTCCAAAGGACATTGAGTTAGATTTCTTTGACGAACGTGTAGAGCCCATACCAACTGATCACGACACTGATCTGATTGCCTTGACTGTTGACACTTATACCGCCAGGCGTGCTTATCAGATTGCTACCCAATATCGCACACGCGGCATTCCGGTTGTCATGGGGGGCCATCACCCCAGTTTCCTGCCCAAAGAGGCTTTAGTCTACGCTGATGCTGTTGTGATCGGGGATGCGGAAGGGGTTTGGGCACAGCTTGTTCGAGATGCTAAGCAGGGCAGGTTGCAGGAAATTTACAAGGACACAAAACAGCCATCTCTAGAGAAGTTGAAATTCGACCGCAGTATCTTTAATGGCAAGGACTATAAACTGGTCGTGCCGGTTCAATATGGTCGCGGATGCAAATACTCATGTGACTTCTGTTCAATCCATGCCTTTTATGGTTTTCATACCCGTCAACGCCCTGTGGCTGAAGTGGTATCTGAAATCGAAGCCCTTAATCGTAAATATTTTATATTCATCG
>JAGLGG010000159.1 GCA_023144145.1 Anaerolineales bacterium
GGGACCGATTGGGCACCATCGACGATGACCAATGCACCCGCCTGATGCGCAAGTCGTGTCATTTCGGCCACAGGGTTAATCGTGCCCACCATGTTCGACATATGGGTGAAACCCACAAGCTTTGGTTCCAACTGAAGTAGTCGTTGATACTCACTCAAATCCAAAAGACCCTCATCCGTGACGGGAATAAATTCAAGACGAAGATCTCTTTCTGCAGCGAGCAGCTGCCAGGGGACCAAGTTTGAGTGATGTTCCATCTCAGTTAGGATCACAACATCACCCGACTTCAAATTTGCCCTTCCCCAGCTATATGAAACCAGGTTTATCGCCTCAGTGGCATTTCGGGTGAAAATTACTTCTCGGGATGATCCTGCGTTAATGAAATCAGCAACTCGTTGGCGTGAAGACTCATAAGCTTCTGTTGCTTCTTCAGCGAGGCGATGTATTCCACGATGAATATTGGCGTTATTTAGCTCGTAATAGCTGCTCATCGCATCAATAACTGAGCGGGGTTTCTGCGCGGTTGCTGCTGAATCCAAATATACTACTGAGACACCAGGGCTAAATTCTCTCGAGAGTATCGGAAATTCACCCCGCACTGCTTTTATATCTATGGGTTGCGTTGTGGTGGAGATTGACATGTGAGGCCTCAAGCTATTTTTTTGCTTTAGCTTTCCGTCTTCTTCGCTTCTTTGCCCGTCGGATCATACCGCTGTTCTGTTGACACCAAAGAACTCGGTCTGGGATCATCCAACCGCCTGTCAGGTAGACATCTTCAATAAATTGAACCGCGACCATTTTATAATCCGCTTGGACCACCACGCCCCCTAACCAATCCCGCACTCGATTTTCCTCGCGGTTATGGTCGCAGTAAACCTCTACTCGGTCTCCTACCTCATATCGTTCCATTTCTTGAGGCGTGGTATCCATATTGCTCATACTCTTTTCCCTCTCTTTTCTTCAGGGAGTATATAAACTTACCCCGAAGCTTCGCCTTTCATCTTAACGTTGATCATGCGCTCGAATCTCGCTCGAACACCATCAAAAGGTACTCTTTCCATTATTGGAGCAAAGAACCCATCAACAACGAGTCGTTCGGCCTGTTCCCGCGGCAGCCCCCTGGACATCAGATAATATACAGGCTCTAGCTCTAATTGTCCTACTGTTGCTCCATGAGTACAACGAACATCATCCGCGAGAATCTCCAAGCCAGGTATTGAATCTGCCCTTGCATTCTCACTCAGTAGAAGATTACGGTTGGCCTGATAACCATCAGTCTTTTGGGCACCTGGGGCAACATAGATCATCCCCTGCCATACCGATCGGCTGCGATCCAATAAAGCTCCTTTGAAAAGTAGATCACTGGTTGTGTTAGGCGATAAGTGATTTTGCTGGGTATCGTGATCGAGATGTTGATCATGATCCGTGAAGAAAAATCCGGACATTCGTCCAGCAGCTCCCTCACCAGCCAAGGTTATATCGCTAAAATTTTTGGACAAGTGACTACCTACTGCACCAAACACCCAATCTAGATGTCCGTCGCGTTCCACTCGCGCACGCTCATGAGTGAAATTCCAAACGCGTTTGCCCCAGCTTTGGATTTCAACGAATTCTAAGTTAGCACTTTTACCTACGAACAACTCCACAATACCTGCGTGTATCACTCCGCCCTCTGCCTCGAGTGGAGATGCGCTCTCATGAACATACGTGACTGAGGCACCATCTTCCACAATTACAAGCAATCGGCTGAATACGGCCGAATTTGAACCTGGCGCCCAAAAGACGGAATGCAAGGGAATATCAACTTGAACTCCCTTGGGCACATGAACAATATAACCGTCCCGCACAAACGCCGCAGTTAGTGCAGAAAACTTCCCTTCATCATGCGCAACGACTGATCCCAAATATTTTTTAAGAATCTCCGGATTGGACTGAACTACTTGCTCCCATGTTGAGAACAGCACGCCTTGCTCCCGGAGAGTATCGTGACCTTGTAGTATTGGTTCTTGACCTGGATGGAGAACTATTAATGCTCCTTCTGTATCACCCACCAATGGTTGGATAAGATCATCCTCCACAGGATCTGGGTCAACGCCGTTTAAGGATGCAGAGGCGGAAGGTATACCGCGGATGTCTGTCCTTCTCCAGGGTTCATCCTTCGTACTGGGCATGTCCATGGATTGGTATGCTTCCCACGCTTGCAACCTTTGTTGCGTGATCCATTCCGGCTCATTCAACTCGGTCGAGACTGCCAACACGTCTTCTTTGGTAAAAGGAAAGTTCGCTGCTTCCTTGGATCTTGCCTTGATTCGTTTTCGAACTACCGCTCGGCTGCTCATCTTAATTTTTTTACCTTTGTTCCATTATGTATGAAGATCTGTGCTGAACGCACAAGCTCTAACGTATTCTTAACCGATCGACCCTTCCATTTGCATTTGGATCAATCTGTTCATTTCAACCGCATATTCCATGGGAAGCTCCTTTACCAATGGCTCAATAAAACCCGATACGACCATCGTCGTGGCGTCTTCCTCACTCAATCCGCGGCTCATTAAATAATAGAGCTGTTCTTCTCCGACCTTGCTCACCGAAGCCTCATGACCAATTGTCACTCGATCTTCATCAATTTCAATATATGGATAGGTATCCGAACGTGATTGAGGATCCAGCAGTAATGCATCACACACCACGCTTGACTTTGAATTTTTTGCGCCTTTGTGAACCTTAAGCAGACCTCGATAGGAAGCCTGTCCGCCGCCCTTGCTAATTGACTTGGACGTTATCTTGCTTGTCGTATTCGGCGCGGCATGAATTACTTTCCCTCCTGTATCTTGGTGCTGCCCCTCAGCAGCGAATGCCATGGAAAGGATCTCACCATGTGCCCTCTTCCCGATCAGATAGCAGGATGGGTATTTCATCGTAATCTTGCTGCCCAGGTTTGCATCCACCCACTCCATGGTGGCGTCTTCGTGGACCATCGCGCGTTGGGTCACTAGGTTAAAAACATTGGTCGACCAGTTTTGAATTGTTGTATAACGGCAGCGGGCACCTTTCTTTACAACAATCTCGATAACACCGCTGTGAAAGGAATCGGTGGTGTAGGTCGGGGCTGTACAACCTTCTACATAGTGGACCTGCGCGCCTTCATCAACGATGATAATCGTTCGTTCGAATTGTCCAATATTTGCCATATTAAGTCGAAAGTATGCCTGCAGAGGGAGTTCGACCTTAACTCCAGGAGGGACATAAACAAACGACCCTCCAGACCAAACTGCGCTGTTTAATGCTGCAAACTTGTTATCCGTAATTGGGATGATTGTGGAAAAGTACTCTTTAAATAAGTCTGGATGTTTTCTAAGTCCATCCTCAATGCTCAGGAATATGACTCCCTGCTCCTCAAGATGTTCCTGGATGCTGTGATAAACCATTTCAGACTCGTACTGCGCGCCAACTCCCGCAAGAAACTTCTGCTCCGCTTCTGGAATGCCCAGGCGATCAAAAGTCTCCTTGATGGTATCGTCGACGTCGTCCCAACTTTTGCTTTCCGCTTCTGCTGGTCTGACATAGTAGTAAATATTGTCCAAATCGAGCTTGGAAAGATCAGGGCCCCAATCCGGCATCGGTCTTGCCTGGAAGTGTTCCAACGCTTTTAGTCGGAACTCAAGCATCCAATCCGGCTCGCCCTTCATAGCTGAAATTTGCTGCACAACCTCTTTATCAAGACCTTTGCGGGTTTTGAACACCGTTACATCGGGATCTTGAAAACCGTACTTGTATTTTCCCAACCCTTCAAGTTCCTTTACTTCAGAAGGTGTTGCCATTACTTCGCCTCCATTACCGCCCCATTATCACGATCTCGAATCCACTTATACCCATGCTCTTCTAACTTCTCAGCGAGCTCAGCTCCACCAGATTCTGCTATTTTTCCATCCAACATAATATGTACAATGTCCGGCTTGATATAGTTTAGAATCCGTTGGTAATGCGTTATGACCAGAACGCCTAAGTTAGGACCTGCCAATGCATTTACACCTGATGAAACGATTCTTAACGCATCGATATCAAGTCCTGAGTCGGTTTCATCCAAAATAGCGATTTCCGGTTCAAGCGTGGCAAGCTGAAGGATTTCTGCCCGCTTCTTTTCACCACCGGAAAAACCCTCATTCAAATAACGACCCGCGAACTCATGACGCATCTCAAGAAGATCCATTTTCTCCTTTAGAAGTTTTCGAAACTCCGGAACAGGGATGCCCTTATCCTGCGGATCATCTCCTTTTCGATGCGCGTTAATAGCCGAGCGCAAGAAATTCGCTACCGACAATCCTGGTATGGACACTGGATACTGAAAAGCCAGAAAAAGACCCAAACGTGATCGTTCATCTGGACCCATCTCAGTAATATTGTGACCCTTGAACAGGATTTCCCCTTTGCTTACTTCGTAGGAAGGGTGCCCCATGAGAATATGGGCCAGAGTTGACTTGCCGGTCCCATTGGGTCCCATCAAGGCGTGGATTTCACCGGATTTGACCGTCAGATTAACACCCTTGAGTATTTCTTTGCCGTCTACGGTCGCGTGTAAGTCTTTTATTTCAAGAACAGAAGACATTAATATTCCTCCGAGAGTACGTATCATTCCCCTTATGCTT
>JAGLGG010000016.1 GCA_023144145.1 Anaerolineales bacterium
CCATCGTAAACCCCCGGGGGTCTAAGCAGCTATATGGTTGACACAGATTTTTTGGCTAGACCCCCGGGGGTTGACTGAGTCTGGAGCGGTGGCGTGGGTGCTACCGCAGCTTGATTTTAAGTTGACATCGCCCAACTTTTCTATACCTGGGCGATTTTTTCTTGATGTCAACAGAGCGGTGGCGTGGGAGCTACCGCAAATCCCTCCCCCGTTACCGTAGCCCAGGTTTCAGAGTGAACATAGTCCACTCACCCGGTCGATTTTTAATTTGGTGCCCCTAATTACATAACTGCCCAGGAGGTTGCTCCTCCCTGATTTTTCCAGCATTGTCTCTTGCAATAACCTTGATCGTTATTACTGTATCTGACAGCACACCAGAAATCGTCGCAGAACCATTGTAATCCGCATTCCATTCACCAAATGGAAAATAGGTAGCGTTGCTCACCGACAATTTCTTATTACATAAGTCACCCGAACTGCCGATAAAACATGACAACTTGACGTATCCGGATTGATCACCTATCCCCCCCGCCCCAATCCCATACGACACAACTAAATCAATCACATGTGCGCTATCTACCTCGATCTTGCATGTATCTCCTGCTCCGGGAACCATAATGAGCCAACTGAATCCGGTGAAGTAGGGTGGTGAACTATCCGCTGGTGTTGGGGTAGGCGTAATCGTCGGCGTAAATGTCATGGTCGGAGTCGGTGTCTTACTAGGCGTCGGTGTTTTCGAAGGGGTGAAAGTATGAGTCGGCGGTCTTGGAGTATTCGTCTTTGTCGGCGGGCGTGGGGTAAAAGTATTTGTCACCGTTGGCGTATTGGTGGGTGTGCTTGTAAATATTGGTGTGCTGGTAAATGTTGGAGTAGATGTGGGAGTTGGTGTGAAAGTTGGTGTCGGCGTAGGTGTGGGCGTTTCAGTTGGGGTTTCAGTCGGAGTGGCGGTCGGTTCGATCTGGGCCACCTCCGGTTCCTCCTCCGGAGTGAAACTCAAATCACGCAGAATCCCCTCAATGATCGAGAGCTGCAGCCCAGCCGTGCCACTCAAAAAAGTATCTGAACCATAGTTCGCTTCAAGGTTTGAACGCAAGCTTACGGCTAAGGAAAGCAAATTCGGCCATTCCAGTATTAATATTGCAATGGCGATTATTAGGATAAGGATAAGCACCCAAATCAGAATCTTCTCAATTTGAAATGTACGAACTTTCGCGTTTTGCTCTTCCATACTCGTCATCCCTGCCGGCAAAATTGTGAGCAAATATCCAACATCGCAAAACCTAATAAACCCCACATTCTTGCTAAGTCAAGACCAATTATGAACCAGAAGGCAAATATTTCAAAGGAATTAGGTACTAACTACTGGAAATTGCCCCCACAACTACCTGGCATGGTGTACTCACCCAGCCATAAATAACCCTCAAGACCAACATAATCACGCGCTTTGGCCCAAAGATTGATCCTAAACAACCCACCCTCCGGTGAATCCCATAGCGGGTTAATTTCGATATGAACATCACCGCTGTAACACCCCAACCAGCCTCCATCCCCAGTAGGGCCTCCGCTCTTCAGAATGAGCGCGGAGGAGTAAATATACTCGGAGTAACCATCCACTTGGTATTTAAGCTTTACCCATTCAATCCCGCTCGACCAGGCTGGATCAGCACCTTCTAGATCGGTAATTGCAACGGTAATCTCGCATCCAGTAAGGTCATCTGGCGGAGGTGAAAGAACACCACCCGACAATATCGGCGCGGTTACATCTTCACCATTTGGCGTTGGATCAGGACCCGGTTGTTCGCAAGGTGTTGACTCCACTGAAGCAACTGCTACCTTATCCCCCAAGTGCCACTTAATTTCAGAACCATTAAATTCGGTACTAAATTCAGCATCGGGATACGGAGCAGTACGACCGGGTTCGAATCTTGTTGGTTGCCCTCGGTCATCTGGTCCAGGTTCAAAGTGGTTCCTAGAACCTATACTGATCTCGATAGGGTGGGAGTTCGGATTCTTGTAACCGAAGAAAGCAGTAAAAGTCCCATCGTGATTGTCCTTCACACATTCTAGAATGGGACGAATGGGTTGCGGGGAAGACGTTGATGTCGGTTTTGGCGTTTTTGACGGCAGTGGTGTAATTGTTGGTGTTTCCGGCGCGGTTGTGCTCGTATATTCAGGTTCCCTAGTTGTCGTTGGCTTGGGAGGTTCAAGTTCCACTGTCGGCGTGGGAGAAGATTCGTCCTCCAAACCACCAGAGGATGAGGTTGCAGTTGGGACAGGATTTTGGAAGGTTAGGTCCCACCTTGATGACGAACCGTCTGCAAATAGGGTATCTGCTGAAATGTCTCCAAGTATGCTGATCTGGAGCGACTTGAGAGTCTGCCCGAAGATGTCTGAGCCATAATCTGCGAATATTTGGGATCTAAGATCTGCTAAGAGAGGAAATGTTGCTCCGAAAGAAGTTCCCGCCCAAAGTGCTGCCAGGATCCATAGTGAGAGGACGAGCAAAAAGATTCCAAATGCATTTACTAACCATCCTCTTCCCGATCGCGCTTCCATTGTGAATCCTGCCCTGCGAATGTGTTGCCTAATCTCATTCGCCTTCCCTTTACTTCATAAACTGAAACTTCACGTCCGGAGTGCCGCAGACGAGCCCTTCCGTATCGACCGAACTTAAGCACGCGATGTGCTTTCGCCAAATAGTTATAGGTCGATTCGGAGATTAATAATGCTCCTGCCCCTAATTCCCGGCAGACCTCCTGAACATCACGCGCCTCTTGTACCGTATCTCCGATAACGCTGAATTGCAACTGGCTCTTATTTCCTATACCACCAGCAACCACTTTTCCAGTAGTAATACCAATCCACATTTCAAGAGCTGGACGTCCCTGAATTGCGCGATCGCTGTTCCATTTTTCAACTTCGCTGAGCAGTTCCAGCCCGGCATGGACGCTTTGCAATGAACTCAATTGAGGGGGAGTTTGCTGAGGAAGGACACCAAAAAACGCGATCAGTATTTCACCATCGAATTTGCTGATCGTGCCTCCATGTTGAGAAATGAAGGGAGTGATTGCTTCATAATAGCGGTTGATTGTCGTCAGAATTGATTCAGGATTTGAGCTCTCAGCCCCTCCAGTAAAACTGGATAAATCTGCAACCAGGATTGCGGCTTCGGCACTAATGCCATCGTATGAAATATGTTTATCCGGTTGCGCTTCTTGAATTTCTTCACGCATATCGGAATCGAGCATCGGCATAAGTGCGTCACGGTAAGGAATGCTTTCTCGCAATCCCTCGACGAGTCTGTTGAAGGACCTGGCTAGAATCCCAATTTCATCATTCGATCTTGAGGGGACATAAGTATCCAAATTCCCTGCCGCAACTTGGGCAGAAGCTTCCGCAATCTCTACCAGTGGACGAGTGATCATGTTGGATATCAGCAATCCTATCGTGACCACCAAGAGCAAGGCAATTGCACCGTATCTGGCTACTGTAAAGACGTTTTCCAGGAGAAGGTCTTGACCTTGCGTGCGGAGCAGTGAGGTTCCCAATATACCCAGATCAACTGTGTTCTGACGTGCCCTGAACATGGTGAGAACCTCTGTATAAAGCGAGCCGGAAACTGTCACATTGCGTACAACATTCTGATTATCACCAGAGGTCAACGCATCGGATATTTGGGAAGGCGATACAAGCAGATTGTTTGGATCATCAGGCTCAAGTGTTGATCCAAGCAATTCCCCGGTGGACATATCGTAGATCGCAACGTTGGCTCCAGCATCAAGGCTCAGTTGATCAACGAGGTTGTCCAGATAGAAGCCTACTAATGCTACGCCGATAATTTCTGCTTGATTGTTCCTTAAAGGGCCCCCTATTGTGAAAACACCAGTGTCTCTTTCTCCAATGGTTAATCTGCCGACACCGACCTGTTTATCACCGAGGTCATCGAGATCCCCAGACAGAATCGGATAAATAAAATCCCAGTCCTTATAAAAGGTCTCTCCCTTTAATACTTCAAAGTCTCCTGCCGCGCCCTGTGGTTGGTGTCTTATAGAGAGCAGACTTGTTATTTCAGCATCTAAGATGACGGCAAAATCGACTCCGCCATTGATTACGAGCGGCAAGACGCGTGCGCGCAGATCTTCGGAATTTTCTAACCCAACTGCTTGAGCCACTCCTTCTGTATTAGCGATTAATCGCTCCACCCTCAAAAGCTCCTCTTCGATTCTGACAACAGCATCATTGGTTTGTTTTCCACTGTCTGCCAATTGACGGAGGAACTGAAATTCTTCTGTTTGATTTAGAAGTTGGTTAACAAGGTAAGCTGCACCAAGCCCGAGAATCAAAGCCAGGAAAATAAATGGAAGAGTGATCTTCCAACGCAAGCTGAACCGAACGCGCTCTTTCAAACGTGATTCGGTCTTGCGCGCCATTGGAAATCGCCTTTCGTTCTTGAGGGTGCCATCAGCTTTCTCTCAACTCTCCGAAGACTACTATCCTTTGTGAGTCGACCAGATATGGGTAGCATGAAATTAGAGTTATTGTGGCCTTTTCTGTTGGGTCCATTGCGCTGACTTCAGTGGGTTGTACAACGCGGATCCCCGTAACTATGTAGGTGAATTCTCTTGACGAGGTCGAAACTTTAATCGGATGTCCGGGGCGTAATCGATCTAAATTTCGAAACAATTCACCGAAAATGTCATTGTGCGCCGAGAGAATTAGATTTCCTGGTTCACCTGGATTGGCGCTGCCTATATGTTGCCCGACGCCTTTCTTTAATTGCTCCCATCCATCACCCTGAACGATTGGTTGCGGATTTGGCCACAACGCTTCGATAAGAATCTGCTGCGCATGTTGAGGCCCAGGGGTCGGTGCTGCGAGAGATGGTAAGGATTGAACTAACGGCCTCAGATTTTCAGGAATCTCAGCGTCGTTGGGTTTTGCTCCACCAGGAGAATTCGGTGGAGTGTGTCCCGAAGGAAGTACCACAGCCGTAATAAGCGGTGTTGGGCTGGGAGTCGGTATCTCTATGGCTTCTGCAACTTCCTGATTCAATGTTTGAAGCAGACCAAATCCTTTGAAGAACACAAAGGCCATGCCAAAAACTGCAGCGATCTCGATCCACAGAAGTAACCTGTTGAAAACAGATTTTATGGTTTTCTTATAGTCGAATCGCGACTGCTCCGATTCTTGATTTGTTCCACTTTGGGATTCCGGGTCGTACTCTTCTATGCCTAATCCTTCTAGTAGTGGAAGAGCTCTTCCCGTCTCTCGATATCGTTGCAACCGCGAGGCATGGACTTCAAGCTTCTTCTTCGATAAAAGAGCTTCAAGTTCATCAATGGAGTATTCGTCCGCTGGTCGTTTATCCCTTGCCATTCTAAAAAACCAATTTTCGCTGTGTACCCTTACTGATCACCAAAATGATAACAAACTGCTCCCACATTTCAGTGGGCGCGATTATACACGATGCCGATTTCTACGCATGAAGGTACTGGCTAGCGAATTTGGAATCCTTGAAGAGAACGGTTCGTCACTAACGGTGATTTCTGGGCTAATTATTGGATATAATATGTCTAATTAATGATGATGAGCATACTTGAAACGATA
>JAGLGG010000160.1 GCA_023144145.1 Anaerolineales bacterium
CTAATAAGTCCAATATACTCGCCAAAACACCAGCCGGGATTATAGCACGCACACTAGTATATGTCAATATTTATCATATTTATGATATTTATTGACACTTTATAGCATTGCATGCTATACTCCCTCGCGCATGACATCAAAAACGCGAGAGATCATCTCAAAAACCCTTAGAACACAAGGGAAATGCACGATTAAGGATCTCGCAGAAGCAGCTGCGATTTCTCCAGTATCGGTGCGTCACCACATGTCTATCCTTCAAGCGGATGGGCTCGTGAGCGTGGAGGAATCTCGTCAGGGAGTTGGTCGCCCGGTGCACCTCTATTCTCTCTCTGAAAAGGGCGCCGAACTTTTCCCTGGCAGATACTTGCGGCTAACAAACCGATTGCTGGTGGAGCTAAAAGACTCCTTGCCGGAAGAGAAGGTTTTAGAGCTATTTTCTTCGATCGCAACCTCAATGGCTGATAGTCATGCAGAAAAATTTGAGGGGCTGCCATTTGATGAACGACTTGAGGGTCTGTTAGTTCTTCTCGCAGAGGAAGGCTTTGAAGCTGAAATTGAGCAATTGGAGGATGAGATACTAATCCGTGAACTGAGCTGCCCTTACTTCAAAATCGGCATCGCTCATCCGGAAATTTGTGTGATCGACCAAACCTTTATCGCAAATGCATTGTCCGTTCCGGTCGAACGCGTCGCATGTTTGCTCGATGGAGATGACCTTTGTACATTCTCCATCCAAACGGCAGATCAAAAAGAGGTTCAGCACAACCATGACTGAAGAAAATGCACCCAACCCCATTTGGGAAATTGATTCAACAAATCCTGACAAGGCTGGGACTGTGCGGATGTCTCTCCGGGAGGTCCTTGACCCGGAGATAGGTTTGAGCGTCATTGAGTTGGGCCTCGTCCGCCAGGTGGCAGAGCGTGATGAAGAGCTCCACGTTGAAATGATCCTCACAACACCATTCTGCCCTTATGCGCCGGCACTTTTGGAGATGACCCGGACCAAGGCAGAGGAGTCTTCTTCGATGCCCACAACGATCAATGTTGGCGTTGAATTATGGGAACCCAGCATGATGGAAGGTGGCGCCGGTGCTGCATGGGGACTGTATTAACTCACCTCGTATACTGATTTAAACTTTCAGCGGCTGGTGATCACCAGCCGCTTTATGTATCAATCGCTCCGGTAGCAACTACCGAGTTGCTCATTCGGCCCCGTTTGCGGTGGTCTTTAAGCCCGAGAAGGCTCAATAATAGCAATACCATCCTTAGCCCGATCCCAAACCAAGTAAGCAAGAGCATCAGCGCCATTGCAACAGCTCCGAGAACCATCCACCCGGAGAAGGGTTGTTTCCCATGATACTTAATCAATCGTGCCCTTAGTTTTCTGACAAAAGCATCACTTGGCTCAATAGGAATAAAGGTGCGGGACAGCCACAATTCCAATTCTTTTGAAGATAAGCCATTTGCTCCAGCTTGGACAGACATCTTCCTACTCCAAATCACCTTACGAATCACATCACCGATTTCTAAGAACTTTTCACTTTTAATGCAATAACCCAGCTGCACCAAACCAACCAAGTAATATTCCAACGCTATTCAGTGGTTGGCTCTTCCTCAATCTTTATCAATTCCTCGCGCAGTGAAATCAAGGTTCGATGATAAAGACTTTTAATTGCTCCCTCTGTTCGTCCCATGATGGCGCCGATTTCAGCATTTGGCAGACGCTCAACAAACTTCAGGATCAACAACTGCTGTCGGTCCTGCGGTAATTGCTGAACAGCAAGCAACAGTAACGCTTGCTCCTCAACAGCGATTGCCTCCAGCTCGGGATGGGCTCCTGCCCCTCGCACAAGCAGATGATCTTCAAGAGGGACAACTGGACGCCTGCTTCGATCCCTGTGCCAATTCGCTACCAAGTTATGAGCTATTCGATACAGCCAAGCCGAGAAGGGCACACCTTGGTCCTTAAAATTGGCTACATGCTTGAGCGCCCTTTGAAAAACCCGTGCAGTCAGGTCTTCGGCTTCATGATGGTTGCTCGTTCGATAGTAGATATAGTTATAAATCTTTCGAACGTGCCGTTCATAAATCTGACCGAATGCATCTGCATCTGTTGCAGCTGCGCGGATGAGTTGTAGCTCATCATCCTTGGTTGAGCTCATAGGGTTCTCATCCGCAAATCATCCCGCTCATTGGTTATAACACCTTCCCACCCACAAAGTTTCCGGTAACGAGTGTTCCGTCCATTATCTATCTAGTCTATCAATCGCGTTGGACGGAACACTACTAAGACATCCTCAATTGATTATAGATCTGACGTGACATCGTATTACTATATCTAAACCAACTGCTTCATTTCGCTGCTCGCCTGATTACTTGCCATGCCTCTCTAACTTTGGAGACAATCTGCACATCTTCAGGAAATTCTCCATAGCGAACCTGTGTGTAAGCGGTTGTGAGCAAGGCAATTTCATTCGTCTCTTCTGGGAACATCATACTAATTTGTCGCTGAAATTCAAATGGGGTCTCATAGGATCGACGCGGTTTCCCCATATCTTCAGCCAAATCAAGAAATTGGCTATACGTCCTCCGGATCGCATTCGCTGCAAGCATCCTTCTTCCAAAACCAAACTTCCTGATTAAATCCAACCCATCTTGGGCTTGATCCCATATTCTGTGAAGACCGCGTTGGAGTGATTGTCGATCTACAGTGCTTTCACCTTCATCGCCAAAATTGGGTCTCTCCGATTTCCATCTCCGTCGAACTCTGCGTGCGACAAGGAAAATCAAAAGCAGAAGCAAGAGTAACACAATCGCGATGATTAATTCCGACGGGAATTGTGTCTCAGCTCCCACAGCCTCTTGGGCAAATACCTCATCATCAATTAAGCCTCCGTTGGAATCCTCAGGAGCTGGTTGGAGGGACATATTTTCCGCAAGATATTGTGCCAATTTTTCCGCTAAGGGCAACACCCACAGTACCAACGGACTGATCACAACAACCAAGGTTTGGAAGCCGCGCAATAGGATCGTTCCGATGAGCTCCGCGATTTGGCTAGCAATTTCGGTTCTAAGAAAGGCTCCAACCATCGCTCCAATTAAAATTATGATCAGCATGATCGAGGTCGTTCCGGAAAACCAACCTCCTGTGAAGGGCAACCGAAAGGCTGCCTTTCTTTGGCTTATCCGGTGAGTCCGAGCCAATGTGATCGCTAGTAATCCGCTAAGGAAGAAGATTGGCAAAATATCTAATAGGTAGACACCTTCCGCAAAGCGATGGAATATGCCGTACGCGCCAAGCATGAGGATGCCTAATCTGAATTTCCTTCGCGTAACGAAGAACTCGAGATCACCCATCCCGGCAATTGCAGTCCCTCTCCACCACATGAATAGTACGGAGAGGATTACTAGGATAGAAAGGGGATTCCCACCGCTGCCAGTAGCAAAAGATCTAAGTAATTTGGAAATAAATTGTCCGAAAGATATGCTTAAGCCCTCGTAAAGGATCCCCTGTAAAAAGGCATATAGACCGAGCAACAACAAAACAAATAATCCGAGCATGTGGAAACTAAACAAGGCTTGATTGGCTTGCATGTACCGGCTGGTATACATCACCAGCAACGCAAAACCGAATACGGTCAGATAAGTTATTGCTACATCAATGCTCGCGCCCACAACAACATGGGCCCTATACCAGGGAACGATCAGTGACACCTCCATGATCAGAAGACTGAGCAATCCCAATTCGTTCCAAATGAGATTCCTGACATTAATTTTCAGTTTGGGTGCGGTCATACCAACATCGAAACTGTTCATTGCACTTTCTCTGAGTGTTCAAATGGCAGATGAATGATGTCTGTATTGTGAATGAATTCTGGTTCTTCCTCGGTTAAAGCGACCAATACAACTTTCCTGCTCCTTGCTTTGAGCTTGAAGAGTGCTTCGTGAAGCGACTTGGGCATCACGCCTGTAACCACAATTAGGGTAGATCCGTATTCCAGGTAAGGTGCTTCTCGCAGTAGGAAGCGATCGAATGGGCCATATGCAACCGGTTTTATCGCGGCAAGAGATTCTAGAAGATGGGGCATATGTTTTGGGGATCTCCCCGGAGGGACCCTGAAGGTTTTCCTTGCATGAGCCATTCCGCCATTCGAAATCAACCCTACTCGGTAACCCATCAAAAATGATTGATAAGCTAGAGATGCCGATGTGCTCAGCAAAGCCTCGAGCAATTCAGGTTGTACCCCTTGCCAATACGGCTCGAAAGTGGCTACGTTCATACAAATAACCAGATCTAGCCCGGATATCGGTTGAAAGACTCTCGTCTGAAGAACCCCCATTCGCGCCGTCGCCGGCCAATGGATCTGCCGAAAACCATCCTCTGGCCGGTAATCACGAATACCAATTGGACGAGTTGAGTCCTGATACAGTCGTCTTCTCGTTTGTGAAAGTCCAAAGGGATCATCTGGGTTAAGTTTCATTTGCTCGACCGAAAGCATTTCAGGGTACACGACGATCTTTTGGCGGTTATCCACTTTCTTGCGCGATTCAAAAAAACCAAAAGGATCCCCGGAAACCGTTTCCAGCGGGCCCAAAGTAAATACCCCCCTCTTTCGTAATCGAAGTTTAATCTCTCGCTTTATGCGATGGAAACCTCGCATGGTGTACAAGATCCGGAGGATCCCCTCCTCAGAGGCTTGAGATCCCGCCAGCATGTTCTCGTCTTCGGGAGCCGCACTCCACGGCCATCTATCCCTCAATTCGAGCCATCCAAGCGGGAGAATTTTATTGTTCTCAACAACCACCTGACAATCGATATTCTCACCCGGAAAACCACGAGATAAAGGCAGTCGTCGGGAATAGGAGATTCGATCGAGCGAATATCGGCTCCATAACCACGAAACGCCAATAACCACAACCATCATCCCTGCTAAGGTAAGAAGGCCACCTCGCTCGAGAAGGAAACCAATTATTAGGAAGAATAGGATCAGTCGTACCCAAGGTTGCCGAGCGTTCATACTAATCTTCGACAGGTACTGCTATTGCATCGACAATTTCTTCAATTATTTGCGAGGGTTCCCGACCACGGAGTTGCGCTTGGGGGGACATAATTAGACGATGAGTGAGAACATGGGGTGACATTAATTTGACATCATCGGGCAGAACATACTCGCGGCCCTTTATCGCGGCCCAGGCTTGAGCGGATTGATATAGGGCTAAGCTAGCTCTGGGGCTCGCACCGAGTTGAACCTCCAAATGCTCCCTCGTTGAACGAGTTATATCAAGGATATAACCTCGTACCGAATCTTCCACGCGCACTTGACGCCGCATCTGCATCAACTCCATCACTTCGGTGGGATCCATGACTGCTTCAAGATCTATCAGCGGATCCTCGGTACCAAATCTCAATAGGATCCGGTCTTCCTCATCCTTCTCAGGGTAACCAATTTGCAAACACATTAAGAAGCGATCGAGTTGGGCTTCCGGAAGTGGAAAAGTGCCTTCAAGCTCAATCGGGTTTTGGGTTGCCATCACTAAGAAAGGACGAGAAATAAGTCGTGACACACCATCAATGGTGACCTGTCGTTCTTGCATGGCCTCAAGAAGTGCAGACTGTGTTCGGGGCGTAGCGCGATTGATCTCGTCCGCTAGGACAACTTGGCTCATCACAGGGCCAGGTCTAAACTCAAAGGATTGTGTCTTCTGATTGAACCAATTAATGCCAGTTACATCTGATGGTAGAAGATCCGGCGTGAATTGGATTCTCTGGAAAGTGCATCCAAGTGAAATTGAAAGTGTTCGCGCAAGGGTTGTTTTACCAATGCCTGGAACATCCTCAAACAAGATATGACCCTCACAAAGGATTGCAGCCAAGGCCATATCAATCACTTCGTCCTTCCCTACAATTACTTTTTGCACATTGTCCCTGAGTCGACGTGCTGCTTCAGCTATCACTTTTTATTGTCCTTCCTATTTGAGAAAGTGAGTATAGCACGGTTGATAAACCCCAGTGATATAATCCCGACACCCTCATTGAAAAGGAGCACGCCCCACGACGTGGTGTGAATTGAGTGCAACTTGCACTTCACATTTCATCAATGGCAGCCTCATGCAAAGTATAGTAGCCCTTGACCTGGAAACCACTGGGCTCGATCCCACTCGAGACGCGATTATCGAAATCGGTGCCGTACGCTTCCAAGGCTCTCGAATTGAGGATACGTTCGAGCAGCTCATCAATCCGGGACGCTCCGTTCCGCGCTTTGTCACCCAGTTGACTGGAATCAACGACTCAATGCTCGCCAATGCCCCACGCTTCAAGAGCATCGCGTTGGAGCTTGAGAATTTTGTGGGTGATTCGCCAATCCTCGGACAAAATATCAAATTCGACATTAGTTTCCTTGCTAGACAGGGGTTATTCACCGACAACCTAACTCTAGACACATATGATCTTGCTTCAGTTCTGATGCCCTCTGCGGGCAGGTACCGATTAAGCGCGCTGGCTAGCGCATTGGGCGTCTTTCCTGGAAAATCACATCGGGCATTTGACGATGCCAAAACTGTCCATCAAGTTTACCTCCGCCTCTTCGACTTGGTTCATCAATTGCCCCCTGCTTTATTGGAGGAAATCACTCGGTTAGGAGAAGAAATTGAATGGGGCGCAGGACCCGTATTCGAAGAGGTGCTTGAAAGCCTGGAAGCTCGAGAGACTAAAACTCCCAATATCGAGTTGTTCAGCGTCCCCGAGAAACCACAGCTACGCAAACTCGAGCCCGTTGCAGAAAAATCTCCTATCGATCCCGAAGAGCTC
>JAGLGG010000161.1 GCA_023144145.1 Anaerolineales bacterium
GCGGAAAATTCGCCTCTGCTCACTATATGTCAGATTGGTCTGGAAACCAACCAGGTTATAGAGTTCACCAGCAAGGTCATCTTGCCGAAGCTGCACAACTGCATGGGATCGTTTTTCGGTCCTTGGATCACTTAGACCGACCGGGCGCATCGGTCCAAAAGCAAGTGAGTCATGCCCCCGCTCAGCGATGATTTCTACCGGCAAGCAACTTTCGAAGTAGTGCGACATCCCCGCCTTGACCCCTGTTTCGATTGCACTCTCAAAACTTCGCAACGGGATCCGTTCAGCGGTTATCAGTTCATTTACAAAACTGTCATACTCATCTTTCGAGAAGGGACAGTTGATGTAGTCCCCTTGCTCTTCAATCCCCCGATCATATCTTGAAGCACGAAAGGCGATAGAAAAATCGATCGTACTCGCCTCGACAATGGGTGAGAGTGCATCGAAGAAATAAAGATGCTCCTCCCCCGTTAGGTTAGCCAACTCATCGGAAAACGATGGAGATGTTAATGGCCCCGTGGCGATGATCGAGAGTCCTTCGGGAAGAAATTTTTGTTCTTCACGAATTACCTTGATGTGTCTATGGTTGAGCAATCTCTCTGTCACCATTGTGGAGAAGCCCAATCGATCTACGGCTAATGCCGAACCTGCTGGCACCGCCCATTGCCTGGCACACTCGATCAGCAGAGAGCCCATTTTCTCAAGTTCAGATATCAATATTCCAGACGCTCGATCTGGCAAGAATGAACCTAGGGAATTCGAGCAAACCAACTCCGCTAATGTGTCTGTTTGATGTGCTCCGGTTTGGAGGAATGGTCTCATCTCATAAAGATGAACAGATAAGCCTCGTTGAGCCGCCTGCCAGGCAGCTTCGCTACCTGCTAACCCTCCCCCAACTACAGTCAAAATATCGTTCATAGCCCGATTGTATCAGACATCATCTAGCTCAATAATGCACAGAATATGGCACGCATCTTGCAACTCTATTGTGTGCTTTTTATGGTTCTTGTATACTCACACACCGAGGGTTCTAATGTATCAAGTTCAAGATCAATCCCTTCGCCCGCTCACTACCGCTCATCTCGCTCAAACGATGAGCCTGCTCGTGCTGTCAAACGCTGAATTGCAGGAGAAAATTGACGCGGAGCTTTCTGAAAATCCTGCACTCGAGCTGCTTGAGGAACGTGTATGTCCATCCTGCCACCGCCCTCTTGCTGGAAAGAGACAGTGCCCAATTTGCAGTCTTGGGAATTTAACTACCCAAGAGCCAATTGTATTTCTCTCACCGCGCGATTCTATTCGCCCACGCCTCAGTAGATCAGGTGAGGAACTGCATACTGATTCAGAACCCGCTGCTCCTGAAGACCTCAGCCTGAATGTGTTGCGTCAACTCGCGGCAGATCTAGATCCTGAGGAACGAAAGCTGGCAGTTTACGTCCTTTCAAGCCTTGACGAGGAAGGATTCCTGCAAGATCCACCTGCCATTCTTGCCAAGACAAACCGAGTTTCTCTCCAAAGAGTTCAAAAAGTACTCGATCTAATTGGGCTCGCTGACCCGGTTGGGCTCGCCACCCTCGGACCAAGAGAGGCACTGCTGACACAACTTAAACAGTTTGATGATCGCCTCCCTCGAGTTAGTCTGGCACGGGAAATTATTCAAACTTGTTTCCGTGATTTAGGTAATCGAAATTTCGAATCGATAGCACATCAACTGGATGTCAAGATCCACAAAGTTCGCCAAGCTGTCTCTTTTATTCATGACTCGCTCAATCCATACCCCGCTAGGGCTTATTGGGGTTCAGGGCGACAGCCCATGGCTGCCGATCCTAACGTTTATCACACGCCAGACATAAAGATCGCAATTAACCCCATTGACCTAGATGGCGCCTTGCGCGTAGAAATTTTCACACCTTATGCTGGTTGGCTGCGTGTAAACCCTCTCTTTCGTAAAGCAATATCAAAGACCGATGATGAAAAATCAGAGGCCTGGTCGAAACAACTCGAAAGAGCGACTCTATTCGTAAAATGCCTGCAACAACGCAATAACACGATGCGTCGCTTGATGGAAATGCTTGTCAGTATCCAGCGAAAGTTTATACTTGAGGGGGATCGTTTCCTGAAGCCTATGACGCGCGCTAAAATCGCTGAGGCTATCGGGGTGCATGAATCAACAATTTCGCGCGCCGTGGCTCACAAGTCTATTGAACTTCCCGATGGTCGCATCGTACCCTTAAGCCGATTTTTCGATAGGAGCTTATCAGTAAGAGACCGGATCAAGGAAATGATCCATAATGAAACAAAACCCTTGACGGATGATGATATCTCCCGAATGCTCAAGAAAGAAGGAATAAGGGTCGCCAGGCGCACTGTGGCAAAATATCGCGGCATTGAAGGAATTCTCAGTGCACGTCTAAGGAACCGAAGCCCTAAACCAGCAATTTCTAGGGTATGAGCCTTGCCGAGTTCGAATACCCCTGCCTTTCGCTTCTCAAGCTTGTTCAAGCCTGATCCTTTTCGTGATTTCTTCAGGGTCCTGGCTGATTCTCTAGTCCAATCTGTCGCAGTTGTTTCCGGAGACGGTCGCAGGATTCTCGCTTCAAATCACGCCTTCACTTTGCTAACCGGTTTTTCACGATCAGAACTCGAGCAGCTATCTTTCTCCTCATTACTTCCTGGTGAGGCTGGGGAAAAAGCTATGGGCGAGATACTGCTCGCCTGGGATAACCCAGAGCGCAAGATAAATGATGTCCCCTTGCGCACTCGCGAAGGGACGATATCGCTGATCGACATTGAAGGTCGAACGATAGGACCTCTCGGATCGCCCCTCTTACTTCTCTGTAATCCATCCCTGCGAAGAATCCGCCAAGAAGACTTGGAAGAAGTACGCAAGATCCAATTAGACACCCTATCCAAACTCTCATCCTTGCTGACCGGCGACGAAGATGATCGTCTTTCTCGAGCCCTTTCCCTAGCAAAATCACTACTCACAGCAACGGCTGTGGGACTCTATAAAGTATCGGCATTCAACCCTGATTACATCCTTGAGGGGCCCTTACCTACAGAATTCCCACCGAGTTTACAAATCTCAGCGATAGAGCCATTGATGCCAGCTACGCTTTGGTCGCTGGGACATCGCACCGAACATGAGCTACAAAAAGCTGCTCGAGCTGCAGGATTAACAACCATGCGTACTGCCCCACTAGGCACAGAAGAAGCATGGATAGGTGTTCTCGTTGCAGGTTGGAGAGACCAAAACAATGTGCCTGATCGAATAGAAAGTTGGATGCAATTTGTGGCCCAGTTATGCCACGCTATAATCATCCAACGCATGCAGGAAGATCGCCTCGATAATTTGATCTCTGACGTCAACCAACTCCGTTTAGAAATTGGGGGGCATTTTTCCGCCGTTAGCGATGCCCTCATTTCTCTGGACCAGGAACTAAATGTAGTGCGCGCAAATTACGCCGCTGCGGTAATGTTAGGATTTCCACAAGAAGAATTGAATGACCTTTCCATTCAAGATGTCCTTGTTGGTACGCAAGATCTTCAATCGACGTTCCTGGACGCGTTAGGACATGAACGTGAGGCGGAGCTCACTCGATTGACCCTTCATCGCCGCGACGGAACCCCCTTCCCCGCCCATATGAGGGTCGTACCTATTCAAGGGGAATCCAGGTCACGCCTCCTGGTGGTGCTCCGAGATCAATCGGAACAGAAAGCAATCGAGGATCAGACCGAGATATTGGCTCAACGCGCAATCTTGGGTGAGGTAACTGCAATCTTGGCACATGAAGTGAGAAATCCAATTAACAATATCAGCACCGGGGTTCAATTGGTCGCTTCACGGTTGGGAGTGGACCACCCTCAACATGAGTCGCTTGAAAGGCTGAAGAACGAGTGTGATCGTTTGAACCAGCTTTTAGGCGATGTGCTTTTCTTCGCTCGGCCGCTCGAGCTAAAGATGGAGCCATTGGATCTTGCATATGTTATGGAGCGTTTTCTTGCACGTTGGTCACCACGCTTCAATCAATCCAAGGTCAATTGCCACACAAATTTCGCCCCGGACCTTCCGCGCGCCTCTACAGATCCACGAACATTCGAACAAGTCATTTTGAATCTGGTCACCAACGCCTTGCAGGCAATGCCGGATGGTGGCACAATTTCAGTTAGCTTGGCTGAGACAACTACAAACCAAGGTCAAATGGTAGAACTCAAAATCGCAGATACCGGACCTGGTATTCCTGCGAACATCCGTGAGAGGATATTTGACCCATTCTTCACAACCAAAAAGGAAGGTACCGGACTCGGTTTAGCGATCAGCCGGCGCATCCTTACAGCCCACAAAGGCACGATTGCTGTTGAAAGTTATCCCGACGCTGGCACAGTATTTACAATTCAAGTCCCAGTTGCGGATTAGCCAATTAAGGAGCATTCATGAGTGCAACCGTATTAGTTGTTGATGATGAGGATCTCGCAAGAGAAAATGTACGCGAGACCTTAACGGACGCCGGCTATGAAGCAATCGAAGCAGGAGATCTGAGCCAGGCCCATAAATATATCGATGAGGGCGCTGCAGATATCGTGCTTCTTGATGTAATGCTGCCTGATGGTTCTGGCTTAACTCTTTTGGACAGAATCGAGCTCGAAAATCCCAGTCCACCAGTGATATTGATCACCGCCTTTGGAGAAGTCGACACTGCTGTCGAGGCGATGAAAAAAGGCGCCCAGGATTTCCTTCAGAAACCTCTCGATCTCGAACGTCTCATTCAAGCGGTCGAAAAAGCTCACGAAGTTGTCGCCCTGCGGCGCGAATTGGATATGCTTCGCAAGTCCACAACAGGCCAAGTTGAGATGGTGGTCGGAAAGACGCCTGTGATGCTGCAAATTCTGGTGGAAGCCGAGAGAGCCTCTTCAGCCCAGGCATCAATCCTAATAACTGGGGAGACTGGAACAGGTAAAAATGTGCTAGCGCAGGCAATCCGTGAGATGGGGCCACGCGCGGATAAGCCCTTTATCCCCATCAATTGCCCCGCTTTACCTGATACTATGATCGAATCGGAATTGTTTGGGCATGAAGCAGGAGCATTTACCGGCGCTCAGAAACGTAAACCTGGGTTGATAGAAATAGCTGACAGCGGAATCCTGTTCCTGGACGAAATTTCATCCACCAAACCTGAGATGCAGGCAAAGTTGCTGCAGGTGTTAGAGGAAAAAACTTTCCGCCGAGTGGGTGGAGTTAAAGAGATCTCGGTCGACATCCAAATTTTAGCTGCATCTAATCGTGATTTGAAAGCGATGATCTCCGAAGGAAAATTCAGGGAAGATTTGTACTATCGATTGAAAGTTTTGGATCTGCACTTACCTCCCCTGCGGGATCGCATCGAAGACATCCCCGCGCTTGTGGGAGCATTTATCCGCCAGCTAAATATGCGAACAGGAAACGTTGTTTCCGGGATCAGTCCGCGGGCAATTGAGGCACTAAAAGCTCACGACTGGCCGGGAAACATTCGAGAGCTAAACCACATTATTGAGCGCGCGATGTTATTCTGCGACGACGAAACGATCGACCTAGGTCACCTACCCCCAGAGTTCCAAAATACTCAAGAGTAGCCCCGCCTTGGCATAGTCCTTGCAACAATAGCCTCCAGGTCTTATTTACGGAGGCAATCATGATTCCTTTAAGTCTTGTTGAAATGCAACTTTTGATCGCAGCGGTACTCTTTGTCTTAGGATGCTTAAGCGTACTTTTAGGCGTGTTCATCCTAATCTCAAGAGGATACAACCGAGAGCTCCGATCAATCGCAACCCATACTGCACGTCTCGGACACAAGGGGCTGGCCCAGGATGTGTCCGGCCTAGTAAGCAGTGCATCGGGATTAATTGAATCGATTAATCAACTAGTCAGGACCGCTAGCGGCGTTGGTGCTTTCCTGATCTTCCTTGGGATGATTATGCTGGCGTCTTGTTACTGGATTATCTCCCAAATCGATTCACTCCCAATCTAGATTTCACAAAGAATAGGTGCATATGCTTTCAAATGCAGATGTTTTAGCGAAATTTGGAAATTGGCTCTCGCCCGGGGATATCTCTCGAATATTGACGCGATTACTGCGGATTCCCGAAGCGTGGGATAAGCTCCACAATCCTGATTTCATCACACTACTCCTAAATGAGAAGATCGAACAAAATCTTCTTCTCACAAACCTATTCCGATTGCAGAACCAGGTATCCGCACAGAGTGCCACACATTTCAGCTCCCTTGAGGAGCTGGATGTGAAGCTCATGGATCTCGTTGGACATGTTGAGGGTCTTTCGTCCGCAGAGATTGAATTCCAGCATACGGCGATCCTCACGGAATATGTGCTTAAGTACTTGTCTTCAGATCATGAGACAGTGCTTGAAAGGATAACAAGGGATCCCCACAAATGGCGATCCGCAGTTGCGTGTGCGTGGTCCGAAATCGGAGATCTCAGCATTCTTCCCGCTGTCCTTCTCAACAGCGATAACGATGAAGTTGTCCTCCTGGCTGTTAATGCAATGCTGGCAAATGCAGGGGTGGAGGAAGCTGCTAAAACATTGCTAACTCTCTCTGGAGGCTCACTGCCTCACAACCTTTTCCCTCTTGTTTCATCGAGGGACCCGATTTTTGCCCAGAAGGTGATCGAGATTGCCTCATCAGAGAATTTACTAATTTCCGGCTCTGCGCCTGGACAAAGCTTTGAGTCCATGTTGCTGAAAGCGTATGTTGCCCGTCAGAACCATGAATACGACACAGCAAGCGAGATCCTTCACAACGCGCAAGAAACCTCAGGGCGATTTAATGCATCCATCAGTGATCAATGCGCTGAAATTGCTCGGGTGATGAGACAAAACTCCTTCGAATTAGAATCACGCGAGAATGCCAACCGATACGAGAGTACACCCCAACGGCGAGCTGCCCTGGCACATTTACTCTTGGAGATGGACCGCCCGGAAGAGGCGCAGGAAGTAATAAATTATGACTCTGAATTCACTGAGGAAATAATTGTGAATGGGATAATCCTCATTGAGCAGGATTCGATGGATTTAGCAAAGGATACGTTCATCAAGGCAGCGGAGAGTCTCAAAATACAATATTTACAAGATTTCGGATGGACCGAGATTCTGATCGATAAATTGACCAGCCTTGATGAATATGACGCTGCAATTGAAGTTGCAATGGTCCGTGACCAAACACTGGGAGCGGAGGTCCAAAACAAGGTTAATTTTTCAAGATTTCTCCTTGAAGCTGGCGATCCGATATCCGCCGCCGACAATGCACATATAGCCATTGCACTCTCACCTCAATCGAGCGAAGGTCGAGAGGTTCTCGCCATGGCGCTATATGAATCTGGCCTTCCTGCAGAGGCTTTAGCCCATTGGAACGTTCTCTCACAAACAGATAACTCCGCCATACTGCGCGTGGCTCAATGTGCCCTAGAAGCAGGCTTCATTGATTTGGCGATACATACTGCTGACGGGCTTCTTTCGCACGAAACTTTGTCAAACGCTGCCCAAATCGTCATTGGACAAGCGCATCGGATAAAGGGTGATCTGAAGAGTGCGCAGGAATATTTTGAACATGTTGTGGAAGAATCACCCGAAAATATCAAGGCATGGATCGCCTTAGCTGAATGCCTGGAAGCATCTGGGGATCGTGAAGAAGCGGGTCAAGTATTAGTGAGAGCGATCCAAACGAATCCCTCTGAGGCTAACTTGCTGCATGCCCAAGCATTGTGGCTTGAAAACGAAGGACGGCTCAGTGAAGCGCTTGAGGCTGTCGAAAACGCACATGGGCTGGACCCTAAAAGCATCGATATCCAGGTCACATTTGGGGATCTATTGAGGCACCTTGGGCATCATGAGAAATCATTAGGTGTCCTTGAAAATGTGGTTTCACGAAAACCTTTTTACTGGAAGGGTCTTAAATCATTGGCACAGGCGCTTGCAGACATTGGGAACCACGATGCCGCGCTATCGACAATTACGAAGCTGCCAAATTCGGCCCCAGCAGAAGCACATTTTATCGCGGGCCAAATCGTTGTGCGCGCGGCCCACCAATCTAAAAATATGACCCTGGCCAGCAAAGGTATTGAACACCTCCAACTCGCCCTCGATCGGGGATATGAGGATCAACGTCTGAACCATTGGTTTGGACTCGCCCGAGAAACTATGGGTGAGTTTGAAAAAGCATTTGATGCCTATCAAGCCAGTCTGAAATCACTCCCAAGTGCGGAATACGATCTTCTACTGGGCTCTAAGGTTGGTCTCGGAAGGTCTGCACTGGCCGTCGGCCAATCGACGTTAGCTACCTCCCTATTAGAAGATGCACAGAAACGAGACCAAAAATCGACTGCAGTTCTGATAGCCCTGTCAGAAGCATATTTGCAATCTGGCAAGAAGGCCAAAGCCTTTATCGCTGCAGAGCGCGCCCTTGACATCGATCCAGCGGACCTATCCGCAGTTGAGCAAATCACCAGGGTGGCAACTGAGACCAACAACTGGGCCTCGGCTATGCATGCTATGAAAAAATTAGTGGATATCAGACCTCTCGATCCATCCTCATGGGTCACCTATGCTGAGAGCGCTGCTCGAGCGAAAAATATTCCTGAAGCGCGCAAGGCTTTGGCTCAAGCATTACGACATGCACGCACAGAGCCGGCCACACTCGGTGGTGTCGCGCGAGTTATGGCCAAGTTAGAGCTCCCCTACTCCGCAATACGATGCATTCAGCGTGCGTTGAAAATTGAGCCTGATAATGTTGTTCACCTCCGTGAATTGGCTTTTGCTGCTGAGACAGTGGGAGATAAAGCAACTGCTCAACGAGCCTGGAGTCGATGTGTTGAGCTTGATCCGAATAATAGAACAACCTTGGAGAGAGCTGCACAGGCTCACTGGAATCTTGGGTTACGTGTAGGTGCATTGAGCTTATGGGAAAAGGCTCACTCTGTCGATTCGAAACATGTGGATGTTCTAATAAAACTTTGTAGCGCTTATTATGCCCAAGGTGATAGGGATACTGGCCTGAAGTACCTCAACAAACTTGTTCAAATTGCCCCAGACGACATCGATTTGATCCTTGATAGCGCACGCCTAGCAATCGACTTAGGGGAAGCAGACTTCGCAGCCAACCTTCTGGGAGAAACATTGCGCTCGGCACCAACCAGGAATGACGTTCTTCTCACTTTGGCAGAAAGTTTCTTGAAGACCAATGAACATCTGAAAGCCAGAGAGGTCCTGAAATCCATAATTCTCGAACCTACGCCACCATCTTGTTGGATCGCAATTTCTACACTCACCGCACTCCAAGAGGGAAATGATCGAGTGGCGATGAGTTTCTACAACGCTCGAGGCAGACAGGATGAGATCAGCCCTCGCGATTCAATCCTGATGGCTGAAGCTGCTCTCGGCCTTGGAAAGTGGGCTGAGGCACTCATGTGGGTTGATCAAAAATCCACAGAACCTGAAACTTGGCAGCTGAACCTTGCCAAGGCAAAAGTTCGAATCAGGATCGAAGAATTAACTGAAATTTTCAACCTTGCAGATACGGTGAGACACAATCCATCAAATACCATTTTGATTGGGGAGAACAATCTAACTTCTGAAAACTTCATTGATTTGGCCAGGATGGACCTTGCCCCAAAGCATGCTTCCGATGCATTTTCGATAAGAAAGGCTTTGATATCCAACTCATTGGATAATACGCTCTGGAATGATGCGCTTCTCAGTCTACAGTCCAATCCATCTGCGGAAATTCTCGAAGCGCTCTCTATTGCAAGCATGCGGTGGGGGAAAAATCAAGAGACGATCGAAACCGTTGCATTGCGCGACGACCTTGGAATTGAAAGTGATTGGCTCGATATCATTGCAGGACTTTCACAACATGCATTAGGTCAATATGCAGCCTCCCACAAGTCCTTCCAACGCGGTGAGAATAATCCTTCAATTCGTCCCATTTCAAAGTATTTATCCTCTAAGTCACTTATCCAATTAGAGCATGAAACCGCAGCAATAGAACACTTGAGCACGGCTTTGGACATTTGGTCCGAGGAAGAAGTTTGGCAATACCAACTGGGTACTCTCTACCTGAACGCCGAAAATCTCGACGCCGCCCTGCCCCACCTACAGGAGGCCTCAGAGTTATCCCCTTCAAACTTTGAATATCGGATGACCCTTGCGAAAGGGTTGAAGGAATCAGGGCACCTCTCCCAAGCCTACGAATACTATCAAATTGCAGTTGAGGAGAGCCCTTCTGATGGGCAGCTGTGGCTTGAAGCAGCGAAATTGGCATTCGGGATGGGTGAACTATCCGAAGCCGAACAATACTACGAAAAGGCTTGCGAGCTTCTTCCATCAGAACCCACTGCATTCACAGGTGCAGCAAGGACAGCACTTGCATTGAGTAACACTAAATCTGCAATGAAAAATGTGAGAACTGCGATGCAATTAGCACCTGAAGAACCTGATGTTCTCGTAACTGTGGGCGAGATCCTTGCACAGCAAGGCAAAACAGAGAAGGCTCTAAAGAGTTTTGAACTCGCCATTCCAAAAATTAAGCATCCATTGCCGCTTCGAATTGCTCGGGCCAGGTTACTCATCAAAGCAAACCAAGCCACAAAGGCAATCGAAGAAATGCAAACACTAACCGATCTTTACCCTGAGAACGAAGAACTTTGGGCAGCATACGGCGAAATTTGCGAGCAAACCGACAACTTGGCTGAAGGGATTGAGGCAGCCAATAAGGCAGCAAAGCTTGCTCCAAATAATCCAGCATATCATTTACTGCTCGCCCGGCTTTCTCGAAAAAGTGGACAACTTGATCGGGCTCTAAGCGAGTTAACCAATCTAGAACAAAAAAATCCATCGAATTCGAAAGTCCTAACCGAGCTTGGTTTGCTCTATGAAGACCGCAGGCAATATACGCAAGCACTGGATGCTTATCAACGCGCAATCGCCTGCAATGGAAACTCCTCAATTCCATATCTACATGCAGGCGTTGTCCTTAAACACCTGAAATTCTATCCACAAGCTGGCGAGATGCTGCGGAAAGCCGTGGACTTGAATCCACAGGATCCAGAAAGTATCCATCAACTCGCAGCTGTACGCGCCCTGGAGCTGGTGCATGGAGGTATTCGCGAAATGGCGGTGACTACATGATGGAGCGCGCAGAATTCCTGAATTTGATCCATGCTTCATACGTTACAGGACGATATGATTTTTCCCGCAGCGTCGCGGTCGACTGGTTGGCTCAGTGGCCTCAGGATATTGAAGTTAAGCTTCTGCTCGCGGAAGCTGAAATTAAAGATGATCTATTTGATCGAGCAATCGAAAGATTGAACCTGCTTATCCTATTTGATCCCGAGCTTACGGAAGCATACGAGTTGCTCGCCTCTGCTTATAACAAGGTTGGTAATTTAAACCGCGCGCATGTCCATGATGCCTGTCGCGCACTTCTCCAGCGCGAGAAATTAGGTAAAGGTCGTGTACCCTCGTGGGTGCGATCCCTGGACCGAACCAAACAGGCGCTGGATCGAGGAAACAAAAAGAAAGCGATTAAACAAGTACAAGCAGCTCTAGAAGCCGACCCTGATTTTGCATTGCCCACCCTGCTGGCTGCGAAGGCATATTTAGCGGCAGGAAAGGAAAGTGAAGCATATTCCCTGTCTTCCAGTGGACACGATCGCTGGCCTGAATGCATATTCTTCCGAATTGTGATCGCCGAGGGTTTGATCAAGAATGGGGATGTACGCCAGGGTGTTGAAGGACTTCATAAAATCGCGATTGATGATCCCACTGGCCGACTGGCTGGGAAGTATTTAGGAAAAGAACACCCCTATCAGGATCTGTGGCCCCTTCGCCTATCAGCTCAACTTAGTCGTCCAATTCCCGCCGATGTGCGCGCCATATTTGGCGGCAACAGGATTGAAGCACAAACAACAGCGCCTGATTTTATCGAGCACTCTGTGATCAAGCCTCTGTTCGAGAAATCACCGGCTAGGATTATCACAGACGAGGATGAAGCAACCATAGGCGCAGTAAATGAGCTGCCTGCACCACCAGTAGCTTCAGAAGCCATTACCAAGAACATTATCTCCGAAAGACCGGATCGTATTAACCAGCCGGTCCGTCCTAGTGAATACCATATTCACATGCCTGTTTCGAGCGTTTCAGATGAGGGACCCGAGGAAAATTTAGAGCTGGATCCAGATGCACGAATCCTTAGAAGTATTGAACACGAGTTCGAACAAATTGCTGCCCACTTGCGAATCCGCCAACCCAAAACCCGAAAGGATGTCCGCAATCCAGTTTATGTGATTCTCAGTTGTATACAACCTCTTGTCGCCAGATTTGGTGAGGCTAAAGTCAACCGTTTAGATGAAGCAATAAAATCATTAGCCGAGTCGATCAAGTGCAAACCGGGTTGGAACGCCATCCAGATTTACATCGATGACGCCTCCTCGATGAGCTATTTCAACCTTGCCCCTGCGGATCCACAAAATGCATGGCAAATCAAGCTCAGGCTTACTGACCTTGATCAGAAGTTGAAAGAACAGGGTGAAATGATTGGTGCGCTGTTCATCATCGGGGGAAATGGAATTGTTCCTTTCCACATGCTGCCTAATCCTACAGACGACGAGGATGATGTCATCCCATCCGATAATCCATATGCAACAACGGATGCCAACTATTTCGCGCCTGAATGGCCAGTCGGACGTATTCCTTCTGATGACGACCTCGACGTTCTCGTACGGTACATCCGCTCAGCTGCGGAGGAACATCGAATGGGCAGTAAGGTTACTCAACCCTTGAGTCGCTTCTACACATGGCTTGTTCGTATCATTTCCCGATTATTCCGCAGAAAACCAAATGCATTGGGCTATACGGCCAATATTTGGCGCAAAGCATCTATAGCAGTATTTCGAGCCATTGGCAATCCCGGATCTATGGTTACATCTCCACCTGCTGAAGTTGGATCGTTGCCTCCGCAGATTGTCCGGCCAGTTCCCCTCTCATACTACAACTTGCATGGTTTGGAGGATGCGCCGGAGTGGTTCGGTCAACGAGATCCCTTTGAGGATACTGAAACGCTCTCGCCGGATTTTCCTGTGGCACTTCGTCCAGAGGATGTCGTGAATGGCGGCAGAGCTCCCAGCGTTGTATTCACGGAAGCGTGTTATGGAGCTAACGTTATCGGCAAGACCAGCGATTCAGCCATTTGCTTGAAATTCCTTAATTCGGGAAGCAAAGCGTTGGTTGGGTCAACGAAGATTTCCTATGGCTCTGTGACACCTCCACTTATTGCAGCAGATCTGCTCGGTCGCAAATTCTGGGAGGCTTATGTCGAGGGGTATCCGGTTGGTGAGGCTCTTAGAAGGGCCAAGCTGCAGCTAGCGACTGATATGCATCAACGTCAGGGATTCCTTGACGGCGAAGATCAAAAAACGCTGATCTCCTTCGTTCTTTATGGTGACCCGCTTTGGACCCCTCGTGAGGTTCGGAGGCAAAACTATGCGAAAACAATCGTCAGGAAATCTGTTCGTCCCGCAAAAATGAAAACCGCTTGTGCCCTGGGAGGCCCTGGGCTTGATCCTGACGAAATTGAGCCAATAATGATGAGCAAGGTTCGATCGATAGTTACGGACTATCTTCCTGGCATGGCTGACGCCATTTGCCGGATTAATCCACAGGATCCTCGCTGCAATGGAATTGATCACATCTGTCCAACCAACCAACTTAAACTACAAAAAGAAGCGAGTGGGTTTGAACCGACAATTGTCGTTTCATTCTCCAAGCATATTTCCGTTGGGCGAAACAGGCACCCTCACTACGCCCGCCTGACAATGGATAAACAAGGCAAGGTTTTAAAGCTGGCGGTATCGCGCTAAACCAAGTTCATTCTGTCCAAATTAAGCCTCACTCGATGCGTTTCAATTTGAGTGAGGTTTTTTTTGGCAAAGGATTTGCCTTTACTTGATAGTAATCGCGACATCATGCCAATCCAGCAGCCATCGGAACCCCCGGGGGTTGACTTAGATCCCACGCCCGACTTAACCAGAAGCCCGGACTCCCACACTCCGACTGCGGGATAGGATAAATC
>JAGLGG010000162.1 GCA_023144145.1 Anaerolineales bacterium
CTGCCGCCAATATTGGTTCGACCCTGGGATGGATATTCATTTTCGTGGGTTTAATTCTTCAATCGACGCTCGGGAACAATCTGGCATTGATTGGAGTGGCAGCCTTTGCACTAGGTTCCGTATTCGCACTTGCCACGATTCCTGTGGAGTTGAATGCCTCTTCACGTGCAAAGACGCTCCTAACCCAATCCGGATTGTTAACTTCTGATAAGGAGAGAAGTGGGGTAAATGCAGTCTTGAATGCTGCCGCATTCACTTACATTGCCGCCTTAGCTGCTTCTCTGCTTCAGTTGCTATATTACGTCAGTCTGATTGGTGGTTTCGGACGGCGAAGACGCTAACTAAGTAGATCAATCACACATAAACACCCAGTCTGAACAACGGTTACTGGGTGTTTTATGGTAGGTTGAAAACCGCCTTCGAACATATGCATCTATTTGAATAAACACTTCTTCCCAAAATCATGTGAAGTGGAGGGGAAATGGATTCTTTAGAAAATTTATCGGAGAATACGAAGGGAAGATCCACACGATATTTGATTTATCTCCTTATTGCCATTTTGGGTGGAGTGATTGGAGGCAGTATCGTATTGCTCCTTTCATCATCACTAACCAGCGACGATCCCGTTGTGCAGGTTCCAACTGAACCCGCTTCTATAATCGCCTCGGCCCAAGAGATATCACTTGACATTAACACTGCGGTGACCGATGCCGTTGATCGAGTCGCGCCCGCTGTCGTTACCGTGATAAACCACCTTCCACCAAAACGATCCTTCTTTGGAAATGTTATTGAACAATCGGGTTCAGGTTCCGGCGCGATCATCTCTGAAGATGGGTATATCGTCACCAATTACCACGTAGTCCAAGAGGCCGAAAGATTGGAAGTGGTTTTTGCCGATGGGACCATCCTCCCTGCTGAACTCGTGGGTGTTGATCCCTACGGCGATTTAGCAATCATTCACACAAATGGCGAAATGCCGGGTATCGCAAACTGGGGAAATTCTGATGCGCTCAAACCTGGCGAAACTGTCATCGCCATCGGTTCACCCTTAGGCGCATTCATGAACACAGTTACTGTGGGCGTTGTAAGCGCCACGGGGCGATCCATTGAGACCGATAGAAATTACAAACTTGAAGGGCTAATCCAAACCGATGCAGCCATAAATCAAGGCAACTCTGGAGGCCCCTTAGTTAATCTTGCTGGGGAAATTGTCGGGATAAACACCCTCATCGTCCGAGGTGGTGGTTCCGGCGCCGCTGTCGCCGAGGGGCTTGGGTTTGCTGTCCCAAGCAACGTCTCGAGGGCAGTTGCAGAGAGTTTGATCCTTGAGGGTTCCATCGCACGACCATACCTGGGTGCAAATTGGGGCGTGATAACACCTGATGTGGCTTCAAGGTTTGATCTCCCCGTGGAAAACGGGATTTACCTCACGGAAATTGTGCCCGGAGGTCCGGCAGAACTAGGCGGCCTTCAAATGGGAGATATTCTTATTGCGATAAATGGCACATTTATTGATTCGGATAATCCATTCATCAATCAGCTTTTCACTTATTCTCCGGGTGAACAGGTGACATTCACACTTGTCCGAAATGGTGATGAATTACGTGAAGAAGTTGAGCTGGGGGAGATGTAGGTCCTCCCTAAAATCTCCATCTTTGACAGCGACACCCCCGAGTGCTAGAATTCACAAGCAAAGCGGGGCATGTTTTTTCCATCACCGGATCCATTCACCGGAGCAAAAAATGGCTACACGCACGTATCGTCTAATCTACCCGCCTTCCCTTCTCAGGCGCCCCATTATCAATCAAGTAATTCTTGAATTTGAACTCTCCGTCAACATCATTCAAGCGCATGTCACGCATGAAGAGGGCTGGCTAGAAATCCAGGTGACTGGTGACCCAGAAGAGATTAAACGGGCAATGAATTGGCTGGCTAAAGAAGGGGTAAAAATTTCAAGCATCGAATAAGCACCTTCTGAATCAAGGAAAATGCCATGGAACAGGCGCAGATTGACCACACCTTAGAAGAAATCCGCACTGCCCTCGAAGACGGTAAGGTTCCAGACGCCATTGCCGCATTGATCAAACTCCACCCAGCCGACCGTGCTGATGCGTTCTCTGATCTTGATCATGATGATCGGGCCGCGCTTCTTCCCCAATTAGATATTCCCTCAACCGCAGATCTGCTTGAAGAGCTTGAAGACGATGAGGCAGCTGATGTCGCTATCGGCTTACCAACCGATTTACTTGCCGACATTCTGGATGAGATGGAGCCAGATGAAGCAGCCGACGTTCTCGGAGATCTTCCCCCTGCTCGTGCTGCCCAAGCTCTTGCTGAGATGGAAGAAGCGGATGATGTCATACCACTTCTAGGACATCCGGATGAAACTGCCGGTGGTTTGATGACAACCTCCTTTATCGCCATCAAACCAGGAACAACAGCACATGAAACTATCGAGTTCCTCAGACAAATCAGCCCGGCTGAGGAAACACCCTATTATCTTTACATCGTTGACCAGGCCGGCCACCTGGCGGGTATAGTTGGCATGAGGGATCTGATCATTGCTGGGCCCGAGGCACGGGTCGACTCTTTCATGGATCCTGACGTCATATCAGTCAAAACCAGCACAGACCAAGAGGATGCCGCCAGGCTGATGTCCCACTACGACCTGGCAGCGATGCCTGTAATTGACGATGTGGGCGTCCTTCAAGGTGTAATCACACACGACGATTTGGTCGAGGTGCTTGAAGATGAGGCAACCGAAGATATTTATCGTTTAGCCAATGTGCCTGATCCTGACTTGGGCATTGACAGTCCGGTGGGAACTTCCGTTCGAAGAAGGTTGCCTTGGTTATATTTGAACACACTGACTGCCCTATTCGCGGCATGGGTTATTTCTAATTTTGAAGGATTGTTCCAACAGGTTGCTGTTCTGGCTGTCTTTCAATCGGTCGTTGCTGGTATGGGCGGAAATGCTGCAACACAAAGCCTGGCTATGTTTGTTCGAGCCATCGCCTTAGGCGAGGTTTCAACACAATTGGCCTGGCGTTCACTGCTTCGGCAAGTAGCCTCAGGCATTATTCAAGGAATTGCTGTCGGGGCTGTGGTCGGGCTCGGTGTTTATGCATGGAAAGGCAATGCCTTCCTTGGACTGATCATGGCTTTGGCGTTGCTTGGGAACATCGTCGTTGCTGCGATCGTTGGAACCCTGATTCCACTTGGATTGAAAGCGATCAACTTAGACCCAGCCCTGGCATCATCCGTACTCGTCACCGCGGTCACAGACAGCATCGGTTTTGCATTATTCCTCGGCTTAGCTACCATATTCCTTCCTCATCTGAGATAGAAAAATGCCTGCGAAAGTTGTCCTAAAACCACTGCTCTCCAAGCAGATGGTGAATTGCGTTCTGAAGGAGCTCATCATATTGAATATGAGATCCTCCCATCATTGCATGCACTGAAAAAACTAGCAACTAAGCGAGTGGAGGGGGATAGGGGGCTGTCCCAAAAGGACGATATTCATCGGTCACAAAGCCATTAATCTGACATTTGATCAAGTGGACATCAACAACCCCAAGTGTACGGGCAACCGGCGACGTGCGGCAGCACGCGTTGCCCATACGCCTTGTTTATGGATGAAGCGAAAAGTATTTTAATACTTTTTAGACAGCCCGTATTCCAGCCCTCTTCAAGCAATTGATCTTTTATCAGTGGAGTCATCAATGTAAAATGCTATAGGAGACATGAAAACAGAAGCGTGTTTTTCGATCTCCCCCCTGGCCATACTAAGCAAGGGAAGATATGCATACTCATAAATCAAGCCGGATCGGATCTCTCCATAAAATGATCGCTCATTTTCTGCGTTTTTTCTTCAAGGCACTTTATACCAATCTCTCTTGGGCCTACGATGCCGTTGCCTATGTATCATCTGTGGGTCAATGGAGGGCTTGGCAAAGAACCGGTTTATGTGTATTACCACCTGGAGAATCATTAGAGGTCGGTTTTGGTACTGGCCATCTTCTTAAGCAAAGGGCATCAATTGGAAATGTCGCAGTAGGAATAGACATTTCGAAGCAAATGACCAGAATCACAAAACGCAGACTGCTTAAAGCAAATATTCCCGTCATGATTGCTCAAGCATCGACATTCCACTTACCATTCCCTCAATCTATGTTCTATTCAGTCCTCTCTACATTCCCCAGTGATTTCATCTACAGGTACGAAACCTTTCAAGAGATCTATCGAGTGCTGAAACCTGATGGATTGATGGTCATCGTTCCTGGTGTCGAGAAAATTAGTGGGGCACCCTCTGCAGGGAATATTCTCGTACGGGTTCTTGATAAAACATCTGCTTGGCTCTATGCCCTCACAGGTGAACAAATTAACCCTGGATTGGATTGGAAAGCGGAACTTATGCAGCAGCTCAAGGATATTGGTTTCACAACCACAATAGAATCGGTGCCATTGGAACGTTCCGTGGTCTTACGCATCGTCGCCCAGAAAATTGCTCCCAATGTATAAGTTATCAACGTACAATTAGATTGGAAGGCGATCGAAAAGGAGGCTCGATTGAAAGTAACAAAAACAGGCGATTTGGCGATGTTGGTTCTGGATCACAAGCAATTTCTCTTCCAACTGGAGGCAGAAAAGGATTTCCAAACGCATGAAGGCTTCATCCGTCATAATGATTTGATTGGCATCCCTTGGGGATCTACGGTTGCCAGCCACCTGGGCAAATCATTTATGATCATTGAGCCAAGTCTCCGGGATGCTTTGCTACACATCCGCCGTCATTCACAGATCATATTCCCTAAAGATATTGGCTACATCTTGCTTCGGCTCTCAATTGGTCCTGATAAAACGGTTATTGAAGCTGGTACTGGTTCTGGAGCATTTACAACAGCGCTTGCTTGGGCGGTTGGTTCGGAAGGCAAAGTGATCTCCTATGATAAACGTCAGGATATGCAACAATTGGCAAAACAAAACCTAGCAAAGCTAGGATTGGAAGATAGAGTCGAATTTCACTTGCGGGATATTGGGGATGGATTTATCGAAACCGGAGTAGACTCATTGTTCTTGGATGTGCCAAATCCCGAAGATTATCTTTCTCAATCACGTGAAGCTCTGACCAATGGTGGCACTTTTGGTGCCATCCTTCCAACAATGAATCAAGTCACCAAGCTTCTCTACGCTATGGAAAAACACGGTTTTGGAATGATAAACGTATGTGAGACTTTTCTTCGATTCTACAAAACAATCCCAAATCGGATGCGACCACTGGATCGGATGGTAGCTCACACAGGGTATTTAATATTCGCCAGACCCACATATGATGGTGATCCCTCGACCCAAGAGAATAACGCGGATTTTGCATCACCATAACATTGACTACATATATTTATGCGTATATGGGCAGTAACGCTAGATAGGTGGAGATACCCATGCCAAAAAATCGATCATCTCGTCTTTGGAGATCAGCTAGACGACGTGCGCTCCAAGCAAGAAACAGACCTGGCCTTCAGCGGCTCAAGCTTGCCCATAAATTAATGGAATCCGAAAAATATTCTCAAGCGGGAATAATTTTCGAAGAGCTCGGTGTCGCAGCTATAGGTCGAGGTATTCCCCGAGCTCCTCAACTCTTTCTGCAAGCTGGAAGGGCACAGCTGCTAGCCGGGGCGGCTACCCACGGAACCGATTTACTCATCAAGGGTACTCGCCTAATGTCGAAAATGGGTCAAGCTGATCGGCTTCCGATCGTGAGCCGGCGAATTCTCTCTGAATTACATGAATTTTCTATGGACCAAGAGTATCGGATGTTCGAAAGTGAGCTCAGACGGCTATTGTCAGAATTAGATTTGAAAATTGCGCATAATAACAGAGTGGAGTCCCACAGTAAGTTACCATCAAAATGTCCTTATTGTGGTGGAACAATCCACCCGGATGAGGTTGATTGGCATAACAACTACTCTGCGACTTGCGATTATTGCGGAAGTTTCGTTGAGATCAACACATGAAAAACATCCCAAGTCAAAAATTCCTGGCGCATGTTCGCTCTTCTCTAGAGAAGCACAAGCGGGTTACTACGAGTGAATGGGAAGCTAGACCCGCAGCAGTTCTACTGCCCCTGTTTTACGACAATGATGACTGGAATTTACTATACACACGGCGGACAGAATCTGTTGATTCGCATCGGGGTCAGGTTTCCTTCCCGGGCGGGGCGATAGAAGACGTTGATAACGGACCTGTCGAAGCAGCATTACGAGAGGTTGAAGAGGAAATTGGGATTAGGGGCGACGATGTAGAAATTCTTGGCTGTGTTGATAATATGTGGACGATTAGCCAATTTACTGTTACGCCAGTGGTTGGGCGAATCCCCTGGCCAATTTCAATGGATTTGAACGAGGCAGAAGTCGCCCGGGTTTTTGGAGTCCCATTGTCGTGGTTAATCGATGCAAATAATCTCGAAATCGAGCTACGCGACATTCCGGAATTTGGTTTGAAGGTACCAGTCTATTTTTTCAAGCACTATGACAGTGAGCTAATTTGGGGAGCTACCGCCCAAATTACACTCAACTTCTTAGAAATTATCGGCCTGAAAGGGAAATAAAAAGAGCGAGTGAGACTCGCTCTTTTATAATTCTCAGATCCATCTCTACTCGGATGCTTCTTCTTCCCCTTCTTCGCGAGCGCCCTTCTCAATGACCTCTGGCTCATCCAGAACATCAACAAGCACTTCCTCTTCAACTTCCTCCTCAATCTCTTCCTCGATTGCTTGCGCAACAACACGCGCAAGAACTTCATTAGGATCGGCCAGAACAGTGACATCCTTCCCAAAGAAGACATCGGCAACACTGATGGATGAGTTTATCTCAATGAGTGATTCTATATCCACAGTAATTCGATCTGGCAGGTTAGCTGGTAAGGCTTCAATTTCTATTTCACTCAATCCTGTAACGAGCACTCCACCAAGCTCACTCACCGCGGGGGCTTCTCCGACCAAGGTTATGGGGACTTCAGTCTTAATAATGGTATCCATTGCAACTTTGAGAAAATCGATGTGAGTAACATTTCTTCTTATGACATCAATTTGTACATCTCTCAAAATAACAGTGTGATTCTCCGAACCAACTTTTAAATTGATCAATGTCGAGCCACTCGCGCGCGAGAGCAATTTTGTTGTCGAATGGGCATCTAATTCAATCGCTATCGGTTCGATCCCAGAGCCATAGATAACAGCAGGAAGCAGCCCTTCTCTCCGGAGTACTTTTACTTTCTTACCAATGACAGTTCGTTCAGTTGCATCGAGTTTAATTTCGTCCATATTTCAATCCTTAATACACTATAAATTATCGAGCTTTCAATGATTAGGTTGACATTGCCGAAAGTTTTTCATCTTCTTCGACTTGAGAGTAAGTTTCCAACGAACAGCACTAGGCCAATCGCAATACCGCCGATAAGTCCTGCCAATGCTGCGCCCCGAGTGTCCAGCACTGTTTCCACTGGTCCGTTCACTTCGCGTGCGAGTAAAACCACAGATGAACTGTTTTCCAAATTTGCCTGACGGGCGACGATCAAGCCCACTCTTGAAGAATCCATCCTGACAAGGCCACTCTGAACCGAAAAGGCATTGCTTTCGTTCATGTCAATTGATTCACTCTGTGCCGCGAACACACCCGACTGGATCATGTCGATTTTTTCGCCCTGTACTGTAAATGCGCTGCCACGATTCAGTTCCACTTCCCTCGCAACGATTGACTGCGCACCGCCTTGATTGATGTGCACGACATCAGCTTCAACCGCTTCAATCTTGCCGCCCTCGAGCGTAATAACATCCGCGGATA
>JAGLGG010000163.1 GCA_023144145.1 Anaerolineales bacterium
TCTGGCGCTTTCACGCCTAAAGGACTTCGTCCTTCGGTCAAAAACGGCCATCCTGCTCCCACTAAGCAAGATGTCCATAAAAATGAGGCCATCTCCCGGTATTGGGCGATCGCCCCACGATCACGTTGTGAATTCTAACGGGTGTTGTCTGATGCGTCAACCTGCGACATCTAGGGAGCGTCTCCTTGAAAGTTGGCAAATCTCTCCCTGAGAAAGAAGCCCGATCTTGGTGGAGTAGCTCAACCCACGATTTTGGAATGCACCCCGCGTTGACCGCCAATGACCAGCATGTTAGACTAAAATGTTAGGCTATTTTAAAATATTCTTTGGTTAGCTTATGACCTATCCAGAGGCAACAAGACCAAGGTTTTTCACGTGGGAGGCTCACCAGACATGCGAAGCGGTAGCGAACTCTTACAGGCACTCGCCATCGGCGCAGGAATAACAATTATCCTTAGCCTTCTCCTGATGATGTATCTTCGTCTGGGAACGCAAATTCGTACTTGGATCGCGAACATAAAAATGAAATCGTTATTCTTTCGCGATCGCAGACGACGGGATAAGGGACGGACTACCAGATGAGTGGTGAATTTGAATCTCGTTCCTTCATGATTATTGGACTTGGAAACCCGGGTCGGAAGTTTCGAGAGGATCGTCACAATATCGGCTTTATGGTACTTGATAAACTTTCTGAGAAGGTGGGCGAAAGTTTCTCAAAGGTGAAATTCGATGCACTCCTGACCAAAGCTTTGTACAAGGGAGAAAAGCTGTACCTGGCCAAACCCCAGATCTTTATGAACAATTCGGGGTCATCGGTCGCTCAACTTAAACGATATTATCGCATTCCAAATACGAATTTCCTTGTAATTTACGATGATCTCGACCTACCCTTGGGGTATCTTCGTCTGCGTCCTCAAGGGGGCTCAGGAGGTCACAAGGGTATGCTGTCTATTATCAAACAGCTTGGGTTTCAGGATTTCCCAAGAATGCGATTAGGCATTGGCCGCCCCCCAGGGAAGATGAAACCTGCAGCATATGTATTACAGGCTTTCTCCGAGGAGGAGGAACCTCCTGTAGCTATCGTACTCAATCGAGCTGTAGAATGCGTGGAAGCTTTCATATCGGAAGGGCTCGAATCCGCAATGAATCGGTTCAATATTAAGAACGGGGAAAAATGAACCTTTTCCCCCTACTCCATCATATTCGCAGGATTCCAGGATATCAGTCCTTGTTGCGGAGACTTGAAGCCCCTCAAATAGCTCGAATAACGCTGGGATTGCCCAGATCAATTCGTCCCCAAATCGCCACTGCTCTGGCGATCGACACGCAGAAACCGCTCGTATATGTTGTATCCCGAAGAGAGCAATTCGTGACACTGACGGATGAATTAGATGCGTGGGCTCCTGGCCTCAATATCCTGCCCTTTCCCACGCCGAATCCCCTTTTTTATGAAAAGACGGCCTGGGGTCCAAGGACAATGCGCCAAAGGGTATCGGTCTTGGCTTCGCTCACCGATGATCACTCCCCAGGTGAAACTAAATCAGGGGTTGAAATTACACCTCAATTGATAATTGCCCCCGTTAGGGCGATGATGTTAAGAACACTCACCCCCGAAACTTTCATGAAATACTCAAGGTGGATCCACTTGGGTGATTCAATTGAATTAGATGGCTTTTTAAAGCTTTTAATTGACATCGGATATGAGTCATCCTCCATTGTTATCGAACCTGGCGATTTCAGCAGGAGAGGCGGAATCGTTGATTTATGGCCACCTGCTGAAACGAATCCAATCCGCATTGAATTATTTGGAGATGAAATCGATTCGATGCGAACTTTTGCTCCCGGAACACAACTTTCAAAGAAGCCAATAGAGCGTTTTCGAATTACCCCAAGCAGAGAGGGTCTCCCAAGGGAGTTCAAAGAGAGCTGGACAAACTTATTAAACGGTGAACCTGAAGACCATGAACCCATACTCGAGTATTTTCTTCCCTGGATGAATTCTTCTCCAGCCGGTCTTCTTGACTATCTTCCTGAGGATGCTGTAGTTTTATTAGATGATCACATGAGAATCGAAGATGCGATAACTGACTTCGAGCAACAAGCTGTGGACTACCGAGAGCGGGATATTGAACTGGGTAAGACCGGACTGCCTAAGAACGCCCCACTGCCCTACCTCACACTATCAGAAATCTATGAATCTTTCGATCAACACAACTTGATTGATCTTGGGCACCTGTCAGGTGAAGAGGTTGAGTTTCATGAACTCGCAGAAGCCTTCCTTCCTGGACCTAAATTCGGAGGCCAACTTCGTCCGCTGTTAAAATACGTTGGTGATCGAAGGATGCAACACGACGCGGTTGTCGTTGTCAGTAGACAGGCACCTCGATTAGTAGAGTTATATTCCCAGGAAGGATCCCAGCATCATGTGGTTGAGCAACTGCCAACCAAACTTGCCCCTGGGGATATTTGGTTTGTACAGGGTGCACTCACCGAAGGTTGGTCATTAAGAAACCCTGAAACAAATACATTGCACCTACTTACAGACGCAGAGATATTTGGGTGGGCGCGCCCTCAACCCCGCCGCCGCCCAATCGTCAAAGCAACAGCCCCCGAGCAAGTGTATGCAGATCTGAAGCGAGGAGATATTGTTGTCCATGTTGATTACGGTATTGGAAAATTCCTAGGACTTGTCCAACGTACACTGGACGATCTACAAAGAGAATTCCTGCTGGTCGAGTACGCAGAAAGAGATCAAGTTTATGTTCCCATTCATCAAGCAGATAGGATAACAAAATATGTTGGTGCTGATGGTGCCAAACCAAAGTTTTCTCGTCTGGGAACCCAAGAATGGAATCGTGCGAAGGAGAAAGTACGCCGAGCAGTAGAGGACATTGCCAAAGGCCTGCTCGATTTGTACGCCAGTCGAAGCACGGTCGTGGGTCATGCTTTTTCCCCAGATTCCACATGGCAACGCGAACTTGAAGCTTCCTTTCCCTATATCGAAACCGATGATCAACTCCGAGCGATTGAAGTCGTCAAGCACTTCATGGAGCTTCCGCGCCCCATGGATATTTTGGTTTGCGGTGATGCAGGCTACGGGAAAACTGAGGTTGCCCTTCGGGCAGCATTTAAAGCGGTGATGGATGGGAAGCAAGTTGCGATGCTCGTCCCAACCACTGTCCTCGCACAACAACACTTCAACACCTTTAAAGAGCGATTAGGTGCCTTCCCTGTAGACGTGGAAATGCTCTCACGCTTTAGAAATCGATCTGAAACGCAGAATATTCTCAAAGGCTTAGAGAATAACAAAATCGATATTGTCGTTGGAACACATCGACTCCTTCAACCGGATGTCAAATTTAAGGATCTTGGGTTGCTCATTATCGATGAGGAACAAAGATTCGGCGTGACCCATAAAGAATTTCTCAAACAGAAACGCACCGAGGTTGATGTGCTTACAATGACGGCTACGCCAATTCCCAGGACACTGTACATGGCGCTCACTGGCGCACGTGATATTTCTACAATCAATACTCCCCCTGAAGAGCGACTACCTGCGGTAACTCATGTAGGACCCTATGATCCGCGTTTGATTCGGCAAGCAATTCTTCGAGAGTTAGATCGTGATGGCCAGACATTTTTTGTTCATAATCGTGTCTTGACGATTGAGGGGATGAAGCGAAGACTAGAACATTTGGTGCCAGAAGCGAGATTCGCTGTTGCGCATGGCCAAATGGCTGAACAGAAACTTGCTAGTATTATGGAGCAGTTCACCCGAGGTGATGTCGATGTTCTGGTTAGTACTTCGATCATTGAATCGGGCTTGGACATCCCAAACGCAAATACATTGATTGTAGATCGAGCCGATCGGTTTGGGCTTTCTCAACTGTATCAATTGAGAGGTCGTGTGGGCCGATCCGCCTCCCGAGCCTATGCTTACTTTTTCCGACACGCAAGGAGACGGATTACAGAGGATGCCTACAAACGCTTAGAAATTTTTGCTGAACACACTCAGTTGGGTGCTGGGTATTCTCTCGCAATGCGTGATTTAGAACAACGTGGAGCGGGTGATATTCTTGGCACCAGACAACATGGTCATATTTCAGCCATTGGGTTTCATCTGTACACCAGAATATTGGCCACCGCAGTTCGAAAAAAGAAATCCGAAATGCAAGACCAACTTACTATTCCTGATACTCTTCCGCAAAGTACCATGCCTATCCCTATCTCGGTTGAGCTTCCAATTAACAGCGCAATTCCTGCCGATTATGTGGAAGATCGCGAACTTCGACTGCAACTCTATAGGCGCTTGGCAGAAATACGAACACACAACGAGATTCAAAGAATTGAAAATGAGCTCCGAGACCGTTTCGGAGATCCCCCCGAGCAGATACAGAACCTTCTTTACCAACTATATATTCGTATACTCGCCGCGCAAACAAATGCACTATCCATTTCCATCGAAAATAAGCAAATCTTGATTCAAATACCAGCCAACGAATTAAATGAAACCATGGGCGACCTTGGAAGTGACGTACGATTGAGCAAACGGGGCCTCTGGCTTCTCAGGCAGAAGGACGGAAACTGGAAGAATAGGTTGATCGAAGTACTCAAAGCTCTGAATGCGTAGCATGAAAAATAATTGGGGTGTCACTACCCAATTGGAGGGTGGCTTTCACAATTCGCTGCTGTAATGGATTAATACAACGATATACGGATTCCCATCGACGTACTCGATACCCACTGCCCAAGATCGCCAATCAAATTCGTTACCTTCGGATTCTGAACTTCTATAAATGCCGTAAAACTTTAGGTTCGTAAGTTCTTCGGGCCATGCTATTTTTCCAGCCGTATTCCCAAATTTCAATGCATTACAAGTCGCTTCCGGTGATCGCAGAAATACATCTTCAAGCTTCGGAAACATCACATCCTGGAAAGTACCGATGACAGCTAATCCGCTATCCGCCATCACACCCCATTCAATTTGATCTGTATTTGAGAACAGCTCCATCGCTTCTTCAACGGTGAATTGGACCTCGGGAGAATACCAATTCACTCGCACCGCAAGTCCGCGATTCTCATTGAGCAATTTTGACAAACGAATGTCATCCTGCTCTTCGATTACACTCCGGAGAGAATTTAATAAATCGAAGCCTCTTTGATCACTGCAAAAGTCATCAGCTAATATCGCTTCGGTGATATTCATGGAGTTCACCCACCCTACTCCATCAACCCCAAATTGAATTTCCACCCAAAGTGAACTACCAAGCAGCGTTCTATTTCCAGTGACGCTTACATTTTTTGCATTCCATTCGAGATGCCCAACTTCAGTGCCCGACTGTCCTGCTGGTTGGCGGATCACCAACCCTTCACCTCTGGGAACCCGAACAACTGCGTAACTAGTTGAAATTACTGCCTCTTGGGGAGTTGGCGTTATCGTCACCTGTTGTGTCAGCTGTGCAGTATTGATTACGGTCGGTGTCGGGAGTGCTTCAGTCGACTCTTGAGCACACGCGCTGAGCACATGCATCGTCCATAGCAACCCAACTAAGACCAGGTGAGGATAATGAGCTCGTATTTTCATCTCTGCAAATATATCTCAAACCACAATCAAAACATAGACTCGAAATGGACAAGGAGTGTTCCGTTCAATGTGATTTTTCTGACAGGATAGATAATGGACGGAACACTGTAAGCTTGATCAAGGATGTAATAACCCGGTCTATTAATGGAAATTTCATCCTTGATAAAGCACTAGTGTATTCAAATACTGATCAATAAATCCCACGAAATTAAAACAACTGTGATGGAATCCAAACTCATGAAAAGCTCAGACTGCCCACATTCATTAGAAAGCGATTCACTGTTTCAAGGGTTTCTTTCTGGCAGGCTTTGATTGTACGAGGGCTATTTCCAGCACCTCGTCCATATTTGATACCAGCTGAATGTCGATCGCTTGAATGCACTTCTTGGGAATATTCACCAAATCCTTTTCATTACGTTCTGGTATCAAAAGAGTAGCCAATTTAATTCGATACGCAGCTTGAATTTTTTCACGTAGACCACCTATTGGGAGAATTCTTCCCCTCAATGTTATTTCTCCGCTCATACCTACGTTGTGTTTTGCAGGCCTTCGAGTAAGCGCCGAAGTGAGAGCTGTTGCGATTGTGATCCCCGCACTTGGACCATCTTTCGGTATTGCTCCTTCTGGTATGTGAATGTGAATATCTGTTTTTTCGAATATGCCTGGATCGATTTTCAACGATTTAGATCGCGACTTGACATAGGATAAGGCTGCTTGGGCAGACTCTTGCATCACATCCCCAACTTTTCCTGTGATTTGTAAATTTCCCTTTCCATCAACCAACAGAACCTCAACCGGCATCAATTCGCCGCCATTTTCAGTCCACGCCAACCCGGTCGCGACACCAATTTGATCCTCACTCTCTGGCAGCATGGGATGTATCAAAGATGGACTCAGGAATTTGTCGACCAAGCTTGGCGTAATCCTGCGCGGATGGTTTCGACCCTCAGCTTTTAATCGTGCAGACTTACGCAACATATTTCCAATCTCACGTTCCAGATTCCGTACTCCGGCTTCCCATGTGTATTCTCGAATTATTTTCCGCAATCCAGCCTCAGTGAAGCTTATGCCCTTGGCAGGAAAACCATTTTGTTCTAGTTGTCTGGGGATTAAAAACTTTCGAGCTATTATCATTTTTTCTTCATCAATGTAGCCCGGGAACTCAATTATTTCCATTCTATCAACCAGGGCTGGTGGTATCGTGTGCAACGTATTCGCAGTCGTAATAAACATAACTTTCGAAAGGTCGTAGGGAATCTCAAGATAATGATCTGAAAAAGTATGGTTCTGTTCAGGGTCTAATACTTCAAGCAGCGCCGCAGCAGGATCACCCCGAAAATCATGCCCCAGTTTGTCAACCTCGTCGAGCATGAATAACGGATTTGAGCTACCGGCTCGATGTATGGTTTGGAGGATCCTTCCTGGGAGTGCACCTATATACGTCCGGCGATGTCCTCGTATTTCGGCTTCGTCACGGACTCCCCCAAGGGATAAACGAGCAAATTTTCGGCCAAGCGCCTCTGCAATGGATCGGCCGATTGATGTTTTTCCTGTGCCGGGAGGGCCTACAAAACACAAGATTGGTTGCTTATGAGTGCTGGGCGCAAGATTTCGAACTGCGATGTATTCCAATATACGATCTTTTGCCTTTTTCAGGGCATAATGATCGCGTTCTAGGATCTGAGCTGCATTGCGGACATCAAGGTTGTCCTGTGTCATTTCAGACCAGGGTAATTCCAATATCCAGTTAAGGTAGGTCCTGATAATGCCTGATTCAGGAGATAAGGGTGGAGTTTGGGTTAGTCGCTCAATTTCCCTTTGAGCACGGATTAACGCCCCCTCCGGCAAAGCGATGTGCTCGAGTTTCCGCCGAAGGTCAGATAAGTCCTTCGCCCAAATATCCCCCTCCCCCAACTCATCTTGAATGACCTTCATTTGTTCACGGAGGTACATTTCGCGTTGGGAGCGATCCACTTCAGTCTGAACACGGCTGTGAATTTGATCCTCTAATTCCAAGACGTCCAACTCGCGTCCAAGTAAAACGCTAATATGTTGCAGGCGGGCAATTGGATCGAATATTTCCAACACCGTCTGCCTTTCCGCAACTGTTAGGTTGAGTGAAGACGCAACAAGATCTCCCAACCAACTCGGGTTATCTATATTCACAGCATAGAGAAATGCTTCTTCTGGCAAACTACGGTTGAGTTGAACACATTTCTCGAACAGAGTAGTTACTGCTCGCATCAGTGCAAGGGTTTCTGTTCCCTCATCAAACTTTTCCTCAATAGGTCTCGCGATTGCACGCAGATACTCACCGGGGATGATCTCGACAATCTCTACCCGCCTTCGTCCTTGAGTCAGAATCGAGGTTGAGCCGTCGGGAACGGTCATAATTCTCCCGATAGCAATTTCAGTACCCACCCGATATAAATCCTGCTCGGAAGGGTCTTCAATGCTCGCTTCGATCTGTGCCAGCGCGATCACGGTTTCATTTTTCTTTGTTGCATGTTCAATCGCTAAAATCGTGGGCTCATGAACAACAAAGAGTGGTGTGAGAAGATTCGGATAAAGGACAACGTCACGCAAGGGAAGTATTGCGCATTCAATCAATCCTTCGTCATTCGATACAGTGTTTTCCACGTCATTCAAGTTTTCTGCACGCCGGCTCATTGAGGAGTTAAACTCCAGCGGAATCGCTGGCCAACGCAAAAGATAATCGCTCATGAATCCCTCTTCTTCAATCTGCCTCGATTTTTTGTTGGATACTTTCCCATGCCGTGAGAACTTCGCCTGCAACAAAAAGGCTGCCAGTGGCCAAAACAATTGCTTCTTGATCGACTGTCCTTATGGCTTGCTCTAGAGCAGCTGATACTGGGGTTATCAGCTCAACCGATAGTCCATAAGCCCGCGCTTGTTTGGCTAATCTATCAATTGGGGTTGCACGCGGATGATCCGCCTGTGTAACAATAATTTTTGATACTCGTGGCATCAACTCTGTGAACATGCCAGAGATATCCTTGTCCTCCGATGCACCAAATATCAATGTGACATCTTGTCCGGGAAAATAATCATCCAAGGCGATGCGAAGTTTGAGAGCAGAATCCCGGTTATGAGATGCATCAACAACAATCACAGGTTTAAGAGAAAGGATTTGAAATCGACCGGCCCAAACTGCATCGCTAAAACCATTCGCAATGTGCTGGTTCGATAGGTTTATGCCAGCTTCATCGACAATTTTAAGTGCTGCATATGCCGTGGTCGCATTAACAACCTGATGATATCCAAGTAGTGAGATCTCGTAACGGGGTGGCACCCATTCTTCTTCGCCAGCGGACTCTACATAAAGATCCATCATGGATTGCTCTTCATGCGACCAGATAAAAAGGCTTTGTCCTTCCAGGGAGTGTCTGCCTGGGGAGAAAAGCCAATCACGCCCAACTTGGATCATCGGAGACG